>CAYYZZ010000097.1:0-9328 GCA_964476235.1 uncultured Streptomycetaceae bacterium
TCACTATTCACCATTCACCGCTCTTACGGTTACGAGGGAAACCCGGTTATGCAAATAGCCAAGCCTGACCCCGTTTCCCATGACGAAGAAATCTATGACTTCCGTGCGTCCTTATTTGAGGGCGCCCGGAGATGCCGCCTGCTTGGTAAATTTGATCCGTCGAAGGACAACAAAACGTAATCCGAAGAGCTTGTAAGCTCGGACGAGCTTTATTGTCGTACTATTGATCCCTTGAAAGAGCCGGGCGATCTCGTTGCGGTACTGGTCTTCAGTCCAAACCAACACAAACAGAGACCTACCCCTATCTAAGCGCATCGTCGCCCCCTTTTCGTGAGGTTGCCGCTGGACAATAAAGAAAAATTTGGGCGGAGTCAATTCTCCGTCATGCCGATAACAAAAGGGGTCAGTGTAACTTTTTCAAGGTGTAATCTGCGCGCCTGCGGAAAACAAAGGGGGTCAGTGGAAATCTTACACTGACCCCATTTACGCTTTTCATTTACGCTTCCGGGAGAGCAGAAGCTCGTGCAGGGGCCGCCGGTGCGAGCTATTCCTCTATTTCTCCGCCGCAGATTTCCTCGCATCGGAGCGTGGCATAGCGCAAGTGGCTAAACCCGCGAACGTTTATGGTCGTACCATCGTCGCGAAAAATATACGGGTGCACGCCCTGTACTTTGTAATCCGCAAGGAGCTCAGTAGCTGATCTTCCAGCTTTCCAAGACTTTGCCAGATAGTCGTCTATCCTGCGCTTCGCCAAAACGATGGCATCCTCGAGTGTCTCACATTCTCCGATACGGCGAACCGTGGCTTCGGGCGCCAAGTGGTCGCTCAATCCCTCAACAAAAAAAGCCATTGCTATCCCCTGTGACCAAATGACCTCTTGGGTGTAGCTCACTCCCGATAAGGATAACAAAAGGGGTCAGTGTAACTTTTTCAAGGTGTAATCTGCGCGCCTGCTGGAAATCTTACACTGACCCCATTTACGCATGTAAAGTAATACCTTCAGAGAGGGAATTTCACCTTGCTACCAGACGTTAGGAGGACCGAGCGAAGAAGGAAAGGGAGGACACAACTCGAAATCAAATCGCTCGAAGAAGCTCGCCGATTCGTCCAATTCGTCAATGCGCGGAACGTCGAGAACAACTCTGGGATAAAGGCCTGGCGAATCGCCAAACAAGCCGCCTGGTTATTGCTCCTGATCGTGGCATTCCTAGTGTATTACCTGCTTGCCGTGGCCTACGACGCCATGTTCCTGCCCTAGACGAATTATGGGAAACTGGGAAACTGGTGACAGACCACGTTTTTGCCGAGCTACCAGGGCTCAAACTCAAACTGGCAGATTTCGTCTGCCGGGAATAGTGGTCTGTCCCCTATTATTGTTCCATAAAACCCCGCGGGAATCCGGCGCCGGCCGTGGGATCGTGTTTTTTTTCTGAACGAAACCCAACTGCTGCCATCGTCGTGACGCATGAGCCTCAACGCTGGAATCCTGATTCAGCCAATCAGGATGCATGGCCGAACGGGTTTGTTAACTTTCACAGAAAACTTACTAAAGGAGTTTCTTCATGAAATATCGCCAAAAGTACCTCTCCACGTTTTTGCTTGCGACCCTGGCCGTAGTGCCACCGTTCCTGATGGCGTCGCAGGCTGCCGCTGACAGTGTCCATCTGAAGGGCGGCGCGAATGCGGAGCCCTCGTTTACCGACCTGGGCCTGCAACTCGCGGCCGCGTCAGCCCTTTCTGGCTTGGGGAACGGCGATGTGGTCATTAGCCTCAGTGCGCAAGCTAACGTCACTTCAACCTGCACGAACCAGGGTGGGAATCAGGCTCCGGGGCAGAATCCGGCGACGATTACCGTGACCGGCAGCATAGCGATTCCCGCGAGCGAGATCAAGAATGGGACCGTGGGGTTCGCGTTGACAACGAACGCGCCCCAGACCCCGGTTCCAGGCGCGCCCGGCTGCCCGAATCCCAACTGGAGGCAGGACATCACGGACCTCGCATTCACGTCGGCGACTATCACGGTCCAGCAGCCACCATCAACGACTGTGGTGCTCACGGTCGTATGCACGTTCGCGTCGCCCACCAAAGATGGCGCCGTCCCGAAGGGAGACGTGAGCTGCACGCAGCAGTGAGCCGCTCGGGTCTCGATGCTTTAGTTGGCGTTTACGATTCGTGAGGAATTTCTCCAGCGGTTGAAGCGTCACTACCCTAGATAGAAAACGAAAGGGGGCGGCTCGAAAGAGCCGCCCCCTCTGTTTGCGGCGATGTCAGAACGAACGGGTGCCCCTGTTTGCTGCCGACAGCCTCGCCAGCGCCGACAAAAAGAGTCTGAACCGGTTCCTGAACGACCTCCAGGTCATGCGCGACGGAGGCGAGATCCGCGCTTAGAGTAAACAGGGTCAGTGGAAATCTTACACTGACTCCATTTACGCTTGGCGAGATCATCGCGATCGTCCGCCAGCCCGACACCAGCGATCGCCTGTCGAAGGAAGGTGCCGATCCGGTCGGCAACTCGCCGCAGGAGTTCGGACGCTTCATTCAGTCCGAAATCGACAAGTGGCGCAAGGTGATTCGCGCCGCGGGCATTTTTCCGGGCTGAGCGATCGTTGCATCAAAGAAGCATGTAGGCCGAGCCTACTCAGTAACAGGTCGGAATGCGGTGCAAGCTCACCCGCTGAGCCTCCGCAGGTTGTCCGCCGGCGGCTTGCTGCGCCACCTGCGTAGCACCGGAATCGGAAGGCGAGCCATTGCTGGTCGCGCTACCGCCTGAGCCCGGCGCAGATCCGCCTTGTCCTGGATTGTTTCCGGAACTGCTGGACGACGGTCCCCCCGCTTGACTTGTTGCTGTACCGCTTTGGCCGGGAGCGTTACCGGAGAGGCCTGGAGAGGTACCGGCTTGGCTGGGCGCAGAGCCGCCGTGCCCTGGATTGCCGCCTGAATGTCCGGGCGAAGTTCCAGCTTGACCCGGCGCGGCTCCACTGTGGCCGGGGCTGCTTCCGGATAGACCCGGGGCAGCACCAGCGAGTCCGGGAGCTGCTCCGGCGAGACCCGGCGCGGCTCCACTGTGGCCGGGGCTGCTTCCGGATAGACCTGGGGCAGCACCAGAGAGTCCCGGCGCTGCTCCGGCGAGACCCGGCGCGCCTCCACTGTGGCCGGGGCTGCTTCCGGATAGACCTGGGGCAGCACCAGAGAGTCCCGGCGCTGCTCCGGCGAGACCCGGCGCGCCTCCACTGTGGCCGGGGCTGCTTCCGGACAGACCGGGCGCCGACCCGCTCATACCCGGTGCTGTCGCAGCCATTCCCGGTGCGCTACCGCCCAACCTCGGCGGAGCACTGGCAAGGCCGGGCGGCGTGGCCGGCGTACTCGGAATCGACGCTGGAATAGCTGGGGGCACGCTGATGACTCCGACCTTCGGAATCGAACCGAACACGCCATGGGTAACAGATGAACCGGCGCCCGCCGGCGGGCCTGCTCCCTTGCCCTTGGACTGCGCGAGCGCGCTCGCATTCGGCAACCATAGTGTTCCGGCTACTGTGAGAAAAATCACGACTCGGTTCATGGATCTGCCATCCTTTGACATTGCCAGAGACTGGTAGGCGCAAGCACCGTACCCGGCGACAAACTAGATCAAGACCCACCGATAACCTGCTGTTATGCATGCCGGTTTTCGATCGCGCTCCGTGGTTGGGACCCGCGCGAGGGCGATTCGGTCGCTCGGAATTCGACATGACCGACTGGTTGTCGGCGACTATTCAGTAACGGGGATGCCGAGGCAGTCGTTGACGCTGATCTCCCTCATTTCTCATCCCTCCGCCTTCATCTCTCCCGTAAGGCCTGGACCAGGAATCCGATCAGACCGGCCCACAGGCCTATGAAGCTCATGACGAACAGCTCGGTTTGCAAGGGGCGGGCCTTGGAAGAAGTGACGAGATATGGGTGACGGGTGATGAGTCTACCGCAGTGCGGGCTGGGTTAGAGCTTCACCGCCAAGAAATACAGATAAATATTTGAACCGCCAAGCACGCCAAGGCCGCCAAGAGATTCAAAATAATAATTAAACCGCAGAGATCGCCGAGAGCAACAGAACTCTCATCACCCATGACCCATCATCGGCCAAAGGCCGAAATTCGAGATTCCAGCCTGGCCCATTGATTCTGGCTTGATGTCTGCCGGCGCGCGCGCTATCGTGGACCACTTCGGGTGGAGCATGGTGGCAGCCCGCTTACTGCGGATCCTATCGACCGGCGCCTTGCGGGTCGCGTTATGCGCGCCGGCCGCATTCCTGGGCGCGGGCCCTTGCATCGCGAAGCCATCCACCGCGCTCGCCGACTATCCCGTCAAGCCGATCCGCATCATCGTCGCATCCTCTCCGGGCGCGGCGGACGACTTCTTCGCTCGCTCGCTCGCTGACGAGCTGGAAACCTTCTACCGGCAGAGAATCGTCATCGAAAACCGCTCGGGCGCAGGCGGGCTGATCGGCAACATCCTGCTGTCCAGGGCGAATGCCGATGGATACACGCTTGGCATGGTCAGCGTCACGCGCATCATCACCCAACTCGTGCGTGACCAGCCGTCGTATCGGGCTCTCGCCGACATCGTCGGCGTCGCGCACGTCGCGTCGATCACCAACGTGCTGGCGGTGACGCCTGCGATCCCGGTGCGCACGGCGCCCGAATTCGCCGCATACGCGCGCGTGCGCGTCGGCGAGCTCAACTACGCATCCCTCGGTATCGGGTCGGCGTCGCATCTCGCCGGCGAGGTATTCACGCGCGCGCTCCGCATCGACGCGATGCACGTGCCGTTCAGGAATCTGTCGGACACTTTCGTCGAGATGGTGCTCGGGCGCGTGCATTACGCCGTTTACACGCTGCCGGCGGTACTCGCGTCGGTGCGCGACGGACGGTTGCGCGCGCTCGCCGTGATGACGCCGCAACGCAGCCCCGCGCTGCCGGGCGTGCCGGCGATCGCTGAAGTCGGGCTTCCCGAGGCGCAGTTCGACAGCTGGTCGGGCATCGTCGCGCCCAGGGGCACGCCGCGGCGCATCGTCGAGCAGCTGCACGGCGACATCGTGCGCGGGCTGCGCAAGGCGGCGCTGCGCAAGCTGTTCCTGCGCCAGGGGGCGGAGTCGACGCCCGAGAGCACGCCGGATGGCTTCATGCGGCTCATGCAGGTGGAGTATCTGCGCTACCAGGCGCTGATTCGCGAGGGCGGAATCCGCCCGGAGTGAATGCAACATACCCCGGTGATAGGTGATAAGTGATAGGTGATAGGAGGTTTTGAACCCCGCTTCGCGGGAGGCTTATCACTTATCACTCGTCACTTATCACGCCGTTCATGCATAGGAGGAAGGAGAAAGTAATGCGCTCCATTCGCAATCGTGGTCGTTTGATCATCGCGTCGCTTTGCTTTGCGCTGTTCTGCGGCGCCGCGCTCGCGCAGGCCCCTGCGACAGGCTCGGGACAGGCTTATCCGGGCAAACCGATCCGGCTCATCCTGCCATTTCCTCCCGGTGCGCCGAACGATACGGTGGGCCGGGCGCTGGGTCAGAAGCTTTCCGAACAGCTCGGCGAGAACGTGGTGCCGGAAAACCGGCCGGGCGCCGGCGGAAACGTGGGAATCGGCGTCGCGGCCATGTCCCCGCCCGATGGCTACACTCTCGTGCTGGCCACGCCCGGGATCGCGATCAGCCCTTCGCTCTACTCCAAGCTCAATTACGATGCAGCCAGGGACTTTGCGCCGATAGCACGAGTGACCACGATCCAGAACGTCCTGGTCGTGCATCCGTCGGTCCCCGCCAGAACGTTGAAGCAGTTCATCAGCCTGGCGCGCGCTCACCCCGGCAAGCTCAACTTCGCTTCGGGCGGCCCCGGCACGACCAACCATCTTGCCAACGAGTTGTTGAAGAGTCTCGAGAAGATCAACCTGGTGCACGTGCCGTACAAGGGCGCGACCCTGGGCATGGTGGCGATGATCGGGGGCGAGGTGGATGAGGTCATCGTGCCGGTTGCGGCAGCGATACCGCAGGTTCGTGCCGGCAAGGTGCGCGCGCTGGCGGTGCTCTCGGAACAGCGCGTGCCGACCCTGCCCGAAGTGCCGACGGCGAAGGAAGCCGGTGTCGACAACTTCGTGGTGTCGCTATGGTATGGCCTGTTCGCTCCCGCCCGGACGCCGCCCGATATCGTCGCGCGCCTCAGCCGGGAAGTCATCAAGGCGCTGGAGTCGCCCGACTTGCGCGAACGGCTGGCAGCCATGGGCGTCGACCCCTGGCCCGGCACGCCGGAGCAGTTGGCGAGCCTTGTGCGCAGTGAGACGGCGCGCTATGCAAAAATCATCAAGAGCATCGGCTTGCGTTTGGATTGAACGGGCGCGGATCAGCGCGACAGCACCTCGTCGAGCGCCGCCGCCAGAGGTCCCAGCTTGGGCGGGCGCGCCTCCAGATCCACCACGACGCGGAATTTCTTCAGTGTAAATGACGTCTGACCTCATTTTTTCCTGCCCGGAAAAAGTTACACTGGTCATATTCATTCACTGAATGCGGGAACAAGTTATGGCAGATGCCAGAGTCGTCTTCCTCCACGGGCTGCACCAGCGCATCGTGGAGGCCATCATCTCGTTCAACCCCGCCGGCTTCACCACGACCGTGGTCGACGGCAAGACCCCGGAAGAGCAGCAGGTAGAGGCCGTCAAGGACGCCGATTTCATCATGGCGTTCCGCGCGAAGCTCACCGAGCGGATATTGCGGTCGGCCAAAAAAGCCCGGCTGGTGCAGATACTCTCCGCGGGGTACGACAGCATCAACCTCAAGCTCCTGCGCGAGCTGGGGATACCCTGCGCCAACAACGGCGGGGCGAACTCCTGGGCTGTGGCCGATCACGCCGTGCTGGCGATGCTGTCCCTCTACCGGCGTCTGATAGCGGCGGACCGGGCCGTGAGGGAAGGACGCTGGAGCGCTGCCATAGACGGCATGAACACCTTCGAGATGGCGAACAAGGTGGTGGGCGTACTCGGGTTCGGCAATATCGGCCAGAAGGTCGCCCGGCGGGTCCAGGCCTTCGACGCGACCGTCCAGTACTACGACAAGTTTCCACTCTCACCCGAACGCGAGCGCGAGCTGAAAGCCAGGCGGGTATCGCTGGAGGAGCTGTTCCGCACCTCGGACATCATCTCCTGCCACGCCCCGCTTACCGCGGACACGCACCACGTCGTCAACCGCGAGCGCCTCGCCATGATGAAACCCACGGCAGTAATCATCAACACGAGCCGGGGCCCTGTGGTGGACGAGGCCGCGCTATTCGAGGCGTTGCAGCAGAAGCGCATCGCGGGCGCCGGCCTGGACGTTTTCGAGAAGGAGCCGGTCGATCCCGACAATCCGCTCCTCAAGCTGGAGAACGTGGTGGTGTCGCCCCACAGCGCGGGCACCACGTGGGACACCTGGTTCCGCCGCGCCGATTTCGCCTATCAGAACATGAAGCGCGTGTGGGAGGGCCAACCGCCTCAATCGGTCGCGCAGGACTATGACATGTAGTGGTAAATCGGGGACAGACCCCGTTTTCTTCAATTGATCGGCGCCATTCCCCAACCGCGGCTCGAACTCCGCGATCAGGGAGCGCGGAGACCGGCGTCCTTGATCAGTTTGCCCATCCGGGTCATTTCGGATTTCATCGCAGCCGCAAGCTCGCCCGGAGAACTGGCCACGACCTCTAATCCAGCGTTGAACAACCGCTCCGTGGCCGCTGCGGATCTGAGGGCCTGCACGACTTCCGTGTGCAGTCGCTTGACGATCGGCGCCGGCGTCTTTGCGGGTGCGAATAGCCCATGCATGACGACCGATTCATAACCGGGCAGGCCCGATTCCGCCACCGCAGGCAAACCGGGAGCCAGCGCGGATGGCTGAAGGCTGGTGACCCCCAAGGCCCTCAAGCGGCCCGACCTGACGTGTGGCAACCCCGTGGCCGTGGTAGCAAACATGATGTGCACCTGGCCGCTCACCAGATCGTTGACCGCAGGCCCACTGCCCTTGTATGCAATGCGCACCAGATCGATGCCGGCCATGGCCTTGAACAATTCCGCCGCGAGATGATTGGAAGAGCCTGTCCCACCCGTAGCATAATTGAGCTGCCCGGGTTTCGCTCTGGCCAAAGCGATCAGTTCCCTGACGGAACTTGCCGCTACCGAGGGATGCACGACGATAATATTGACTGACCTTGCCGGGAGTGAGATCGGTGAAAAATCCTTCACCGGGTCGTACGCCACGTTGTCCTGCAGTAACGGCGTAAGCCACAAGACGCTACCGATGACAAGCAGGGTATAACCATCGGCCGGTGCTTTGGCTACTATTTCGCCCACGAGGCTGGCAGGCCGGTTATCCACCACCAGTTGCTGGCCGAGGCTGCCCGAAAGCCCCTGCGCGATCACGCGCGACACGAAATCGTTGCCAGCTCCGATGGGAGCGGTGACGATGCGAATAGGCTTGGTCGGATAGGTCTGGCCCGACGCCGCGCCCGCGCCCAAAATCATCATGCCGACGGGTACCATCCATGCGACAAAACTCGGCTTCGGCATATCGACTCCTACGAGAGAAAGGCAAGGATGAAGGCGGAAGTATGACCTAAAAACCAATGATGAGTGATGGGTGATGAGTCTCGCGCGACGCAGGTTGGGCTAAAGCTTCACCGCTAAGGACGGCAAGGTCGCGAAGGATCAAATAATAAGAAATTCAAAGAGCAAGGTCGCGAAAACAGCACCAAGTGGGGAATTCAGGAAACGCTTGTGGTCATGCCGTCACCTCGGGCAAAAGGCAAGACCTGACCCCCTCTATTTTGAGATTTCTGCATGAGATTTGCGATCGATTGACTGCGTCTACCAGTCCCGGAGATACTGCCGAAGGTGCCGTTGAATTTCCTATCCTTAGGACAATTCACATGGTCAAGTCATCCGATATCCTTAACGCCAACATTCTGATCGTTGACGATCAGGAAGATACTGTGCTGCTGCTCGCGCGAATGCTGGGCGGCGCCGGCTACACTTCCGTCGCATCGACGATGGACCCGCTTGAGGTCTGCGAGCTTCACCGCAAGAACGGCTACGACCTGATCCTGCTCGATATCCAGATGCCGGGCATGGATGGTTTCCAGGTAATGGAGGGCCTGAAGGAAATCGAAACCGAAAGCTACCTGCCGGTGCTGGCCATTACCGCCGAGCCGGCTCACAAGTTACGCGCGCTGCAGAGCGGTGCGAAGGATTTCATCAGCAAACCGTTCGATCCGGCCGAGATGTTGATGCGGGTTCACAACATGTTGGAAGTCCGCCTGTTGCACGAGGCGGCCCG
>CAYYZZ010000098.1:0-9085 GCA_964476235.1 uncultured Streptomycetaceae bacterium
GGAGCTGTTCTGGGGATTCGTGGCGAGCATGTACGTCGGCAACGTGGTGCTGCTGATCCTGAACCTTCCCATGGTGGGATTGTTCGTCAACCTGCTGCGCATTCCCTACGCCTACCTCTACCCGTGCATCCTCTGTTTCTGCATCCTCGGCACCTACTCGGTCGCCAACAGCCTGGTGGACGTCTGGATCCTGCTGGCCATGGGCGGGATCGGCTACCTGCTGCGCAAGTTCGGCTACGATCTCGCGCCGGTGGCCCTCGGGCTGGTGCTCGCGCCGATGCTCGAGCTCTCGCTGCGCCAGTCGCTTGCGATGAGCGCCGGCGACTACGGCATCTTCCTCGAGCGCCCGATCGCCACGACCATGCTGGCGCTCGGCGTGGTGATGTTCCTGTTGAGCCTGAAGCCGCTCATCCTCAAGAGCAAGGACTGGCGGAGCGAGGTGGGCCTTGAAAAACAGTGATGACTGACAGGAAGGAAAACAAAGGTACAAGTTACAAGGTTCAAGGTTCAAGAATTTTCAAAGCAGTTCCTTGTGCCTTGTATCTTGTGCCTTGAGCCTTGAGCCGGGGTTCCCCATCACTCATCACGCTTTTCCAGAATTGTTGTAGCATTCCACGTATGAAAATCCTGAAAAGTCTTGTCTGCGCCGTTGCGGCGCTGTGCGCGCCGTTTGCATTTTCCGCGGAAGTCGTCGACCGCAGCGGGGGGCCGTACGTGCCGACGCCGTCCGCAGTGGTGGACGCGATGCTGAATCTCGCGGGCGTCGGCCCGAAAGACTTCGTCATCGATCTCGGCTCGGGCGACGGGCGCATCGTGCTGGCGGCGGGGACCCAGTACAAGGCGAGCGGCATGGGCGTTGATATCGACCAGGAACTGGTGGACCAGGCCAATGCCTCGGCCCGCAAGCAGGGCGTCGCGGACCGCGTGCGGTTCCTGCGCCAGGACGTGCGGGAGGCGGACCTGGGCCGCGCCACTGTGCTGACCCTCTACCTGTTGCCGGGCATGATGAACAACCTGCGGACCAAGCTGTTGACCGAGTTGAGGCCCGGCACCCGCATCGTGTCCCACGATTTCGGCTTCGAGCAGTGGAAGCCCGACCGCACCATCACGGTGGAGACCCAGGAGAAGTACGACATCACCGGCATCTGGACCTCCGACGTGCACCTGTGGATCGTGCCGGCGCCGGTGCAGGGCGCCTGGCGCGGGAAGTGGTCGGGCAAGCAGGGCGACGAGTTCCAGCTCGACATCAGGCAGGGCTTCCAGTATTTCGGGGGCAAGCTTGCGCGCAACGGCCGGACCGTCGGGGTCAAGGACGGCCAGATCAGCGGCCCGAAGCTGAGCTTCACCGTTCAGGGCGAAAACGGGCGCCGCGAGCGCTACTCGGCGACGGTCGGCCGCGACCAGATGAGCGGCGAGGTCCGCGATGGCGAGACGGTGATCGCGCGCTGGAGCGCAACACGGCTTCCATGAGCGCGCGGCGCGCGCCCGGCCTCGCGTTCCTGCTCGGTACGCTGCTGGCCGCGCAGACGGTCGGCACCGTGGCGACCATGACGCTGCCCGCGGTCGCGCCCAAGGTCGCGGAGGCTTATGGCATCAACGCTTCCCTGATCGGCTACCAGATCAGCCTGCTCGCCGCGTTCATGCTGGTCTCGCTGACCCTGGGCAGCCGCCTGTCCGTGCGCTGGGGCGCCTGCCGCGTGACGCAGATCGCCCTTGCGCTGCTCGCGGCGGGCTGCCTGACGGCGATCCTGCCGCACCCGGCCTTCGTGTTCGGCTCCGCTGTCGCGCTGGGCCTGGGGTATGGACTGCTCTCGCCGCCGGCTTCCCAGCTGCTGGCGCGTTTCACGCCGCCCGCCCGGCGCAACCTGGTGTTCTCGCTCAAGCAGACCGGTGTCCCGCTCGGCGGCATTCTTGCCGCGGCGATCACGCCGGCGATCGCGGTGAGTTTCGGCTGGCAGTGGGCGCTGGCGGGCACCGCTGCCATGTTGTGCGTGCTCGTGCTACTGATGCAACGCTCGCGGCCGCACTGGGATGACGACCGCGATCCATCCGTAAAGATCGTTGCCCATCCTTTCACCGGCATCAAGATCATCTGGAATCACCGCGCGCTGCGGCTGCTGTCGATAGCGGGCGGCTGTTTCGTCGTCGTGCAGGTCTGCCTGCAGACGTTCACGGTCGTGCTGTTCGTGGAACAGTTCGGCATCGGGTTGATCACCGCCGGCATCGTGCTGACGGCGTCCCAGGCGGGCGGTGTTTTCGGGCGCGTATTCTGGGGCTGGCTCGCCGACGTCACGCGCAGCTGTTTCGGGGTCCTGTCGGTGCTGGCGGGGGTGATGATCGCGACCTGCCTGCTGGTGCTGGCATTGAAGCCGGGCTGGCCGATCGCAGTGGCATGCGCGCTGTTCTTCGTGCTGGGCTCGACCGCGAGCGGCTGGAACGGCGCATTCATGGCGGAAGTCGCGCGGCTCTCCCCGCGCAAGGATGTCTCCACCACGACCGCCGGCTCGCTGGTCTTCGTCAACTTCGGCAAGATGATCGGGCCGATCGTGTTTACCAACGTCTATCTTCTGGCGGGGAGCTATACGCTGGTTTTCGGCCTGCTCGCGCTGCCTGCCGCGATCGGTCTGGCGTGCGTGGCGGCGGCGCACTACATCACAGCGCGCACCGAACTGACTCCTGCGGGAAGCTGACTGCCGTCAGTCGTCCGTCGTCACTCGCAAGCCGCCAGGCGCCAGCCGTCAGTTGTCAGCGCTGCCAACTGCTAACTGTCAACTGCCAACTCACCTGTACGCGTCAGCATACAGATGATAGTGCTGCAGCACGCGCGGCACGTAGTTGCGGGTCTCGGGATAGGGCGGGATGCGGTTGCCGTTCTGGGTGACGGCCGCCTCGCCCGCGTTGTAGGCGGCGAGCGCCAGGCCGAGATTGTTGTTGAACAGCGCGAGCAGGTCGCGCAAGTAGCGGGCGCCGCCATCCACGTTCTGGCGGGGGTCCCAGATATCGTTCACCGAATAGCGTTTCGCGGTTTCGGGCATGAGCTGCATCAGGCCGGCCGCGCCCTTGGACGAGCGCGCTTTCGGGTTGTAGCCCGATTCCACGGTGATCACCGCGTGCAGCAGCGCGGGGCTGAGCTTGTGCTCCCTCGCGACGGCGGCGACCAGCGGCGCGAACTGCTTGCGCTGGGCCGGATTGACGTGGATGGTGCGCCGCGGCGCGGAATAGGGGACGTTGATGATCACCAGGTTCGAGCCGGGAAAGGTCGCGTCCTTGCGCTCCCGCTTGAACAGGTAGTAGCGGTGGTCGAGCGGGGTATTGGAGAAGTGGGTGACGCCCCTCTCGTCCACGAAGCCGTAGAGGTCGGCATGGACGGGCGCGGCCGCCAGCGACGCGACCGCCGCGATGACGGAGCAAAGGCTGGTGGCGGCAAGCCGCGGGAGCGGGTTCATGGCCCTGGATTCTACAGTGATCGAATGGCTTAACGTCGCCCTTCAGCGGCGCGCCGCTTGCGGCGCGTCCGCTGCAAGGGCTGGTTGGGCCTTCCTAAGTAGGAAGTAAACCTCTGAGTTAAGAGCGGCGCCAAAAATGGGAAATGGGCTAAACCATTTCTTTACCAACTGAAGACGCTCCTGGAGTATTCGCTCAAGCGTTCGATAATCGAACCCAAGGTGGTGAAAGTGATAAAGGAGTCCTGGAGAAATCTCTGCAATTGGTCGCCGCGACGGAGGACGGCCCAGGATTGCCGCGAAAATATTATTGGGGCTCGCATCGAAGTCCCCGTAGCGACGGCACATGCGAAAAAGGCCTTTAACCAACGCGGGGAGAAAGAGTTCGTGGGGAACGCCAACCACAGCGACGCCATCAGGCTTCAACATTCGATGAATCACCTTGATGGCTTCAACTGTTTCCTTTTCAGGCAAATGCTCGAACACCTCCAAACAGAACACATAGTCAAAGATTCCGGACTCAACTGAATCGAGGCTGTCTGCGAATACCACCGAATCCAACCCTGACAATATTTCTTTAGCCTCGGCCATCAGAGAAGGGGTCGGTTCATAAACCAAAGCTTCAATGGACGCGACGCTGGCCATCTGGCGGACAAGCTCACCGTCCCCAGCTCCAAAATCCAAAATCCGAAGCCGATCGCCAAGCCGGGCATCTCTCAATACCGTGAGGGCGTCGGAAAACCGGCGGCGCTGTAACCACCGCTTTCCGGGGTTGCGGTCACGTATTGTTATGTCTGCGTATGCCATGGAACGAATGAGGCCCAACGTGAAGTAGTTGGACTAAAAGCCGGTTTGTAAACCGGCATTGTGCGCGTGACGTTGTCATCCTTCAAGGAGGTCAAGGCGTTAGGCGGGAACGTTGTATAACCGGCGCATAGCGTCCGGGTTTAACGGCAGGTACAATGATCGCCGGCCCCCATGCGTATCCCGACCGGACTCTTCCTGCTGCTGGTTTGCGCGGCGGCGCGCGCGGAGATGACCTGCGAGCAGTACGGCGCGATCGCGCAGGAGACCGTCCGGTTGCGCGACCAGGGCGCTTCGCTCTCGCGGCTGCTCGCCGATATCGAGCGCGGCGAGATGAAGCAGCGTCTCACGGTGCGCGAACTCGGGGTCGTGAAGGACGTGATCCGGGCGAGCTTCAACGGCATGCTGTCGCCGGCGGAAGTGATTGAGTCGTGCAAGCTGGGCGGGACGCTCGTGCCTTCTCGCTGATTGGATGAAGCGTGACGTGGTGATTCGTGACGCGATAACTCGTGACACGGTGAAACGTGACGCGGTAATGCGTGATTTCTGACTTGTAACATCCAGGAGATATATGCAACCCGAATTTTCAGTGCTTCGCCGGCAGGTGCTGTTCGCACTCGGCGCGCTGCCGCTGGCAAGGCTCGCGTTCGCCGCGGAGGACATCGAGAGCAAGCGCACCGGCGGGCCGTACGTGCCCACGCCGCAGGTCGTGGTGGACGAGATGCTGCGCATCGGCAAGGTTGGCCCGAACGATTTCGTGGTGGACCTCGGTTCGGGCGACGGCGTCATCGTGCTGACGGCGGCGACGAAGCTGAAGGCGCGCGGCTTCGGGGTGGACATCGACCCCGAGCTGGTCAAGCTCTCCAATGCCGAGGCGAAGAAGCAGGGCGTGGCCGAGCGGGCGTCGTTCCAGGTGCAGGACGTCTTCAAAGCCGACATCAGCAGGGCGACCGTGCTCACGCTCTACCTGCTGCCGAACATGATGCTCGACCTGCGACCCAAGATCTTCGGCGAACTCAAGCCGGGCACGCGCGTGGTGTCGCACGACTACCATTTCGGCGACTGGCGTGCCGACGATCAGTACACATGGGACGTACCTGAAAAAGAGAAGATCAACGGCGTGCCGCGCGCGACGGTTTACCTGTGGATCATCCCGGCCAAGGTCGCGGGGCGGTGGCAGTTGAGTCTTGCCGCGCCGACCGACGAGAAGTACGAGCTGACGCTGCGCCAGAATTTCCAGGACCTCGATGGAGCGGTGACGGGCGCGGCGGCCAAGGGGGTCAAGCTCACGCAATCCCGCCTGGCTGCCGACGAGATATCGTTCGCGTTCACGGTGGGCGGCGACCGCCATCTCTTCAGGGGGCGCGTCGCGGGCGAGACCATGGAAGGCACGGTCCTGCTCGCCGGCGGAAAGGGCTCGGCGCGCTGGAGCGCCGTTCGCTTGAAAACCTAGACGTCCCAGATACGGCGTCCCAGATGAAGCGTCTCAGGTGAGGCGTCTCAGATACAGCGTCCCGTATACGGCGCCTGGCCAGGCGCCCCAGATCATGCGCCTTACCTGAGACGCAGTATCTGGGACGCTCTACCTGCGACGCAGTACCTGAGACGACTTTCCCGGTACGTTCAGTTGACGAGGAACGCCGGCGGCAGCGCTTCCACCACTGCGCGCCGGTAGATCAACTGGCTGTGCGCGATGTCATGCACCGCGCGGTTGCGCGCATCGGTCACGATTTCCCCGTCCTTGAGCAGTCCACGATGCAGCGCTTGCGGCTGCGCGAGCATGGCGGCCAGCGCCTCGGAATGCTGCGGCGGCACGTAGTCGAGCTTCACATCCGTCGGTTCGGGTAGGGCAGTTGCCCCGGCGACGATGAAACTGTTGATATGCGCGGCGCCCGGCCAGTCCGGACGGTACAGCGCCATGTAGGGAAGCTCCGCGCGCAACGTCGCGAGCAGGTGCGCGTAGGGCGCGGGGCGCTGCAGGTCGGCGAAAGTATTGAAGATCGCGACCCCGCCGGGCGCGAGGCAGCGCCTGAGGTCGCCGAAGAAATCGCGCGTGATGAGGTAATCCGGCGTGCCGTCGCCGTGGAAGAGGTCCACGATCACCACGTCGTAGGCGCGGCCGCAGCGTTTGAGATGCGTGCGGGCGTCGGCAAGGTGCACGCGGACGCGCGAGGCGTCGAAGCCGAAGAAACGGGTCGCCGCCGCCAGCGAGGCCGGGTCGATTTCCACCGTCTCCACCGCGACGCCGCGCGACGCAAGGCGCATCGGGACGATGCCGGCGCCGAGGCCGAGCACCAGTGCCGAGTCCGGCCGCGGGTGGAAAGCGTAGGCCAGGGCTTCGAGGGCATAGGTGTAGAACGAAAGCGAGCGCCCGTCGGAGCCGACCGTGTTCTGCACCAGCCCGTCCTGGAAGTAGAGGCGGGCGAAGCGGCCGTCACTGTCCGGCGTGCTGCGCAGTATCTTCACCGTCCCGAACAGGGAGCTCAGTCTCGCCTCCACCTGCCAGGTCCTGCCGCCGAAGCTCGCTGGCCACATGCGGCCGATGTAGGCATCGGCCAACCACAGCATCAGCGCTGCCGCGAGCGTGGCGCCGGCTGCGGCGAGCGCCAGCCTGCCGCGGGCGGCCATCGGCGCGGGCGGCCGGGCCACGATGGCAGCCGAGAGCAACGCCAGCAAGAGAGCCACGGCGAGCGTCGCGGAAAAATTGCTGACGTAGGGAATCAGGCCGAACGCGGTGACGAGCACGCCCACGACCGAGCCGAGGGTGCTCACGAAAAACACCCTGCCGGCGCCGGCGTCGCCCGCCCGCCCATCCGCGCGCGCGAGCAGGATCGCGATCAGCAGCGGATTCATGGCCGAAGCCGCGACGAGCGGAACGAACAGCAGGGCGAGGCTTGCGGCGAACGCGCCCAGCACGAGGTCCGCGGTGGCGAGCCGGGGGAACAGGTGCGGATAGACCAGGCAGGACGCGACGATGGCGAACGCGGCGACGGCGGGCATCAGCGCGTAGAGCTGGAGGAGCCGCGAGACCTGGATGCTTGCGCTCTTGCCCGCCGCGAGCTTGCCGCCGGCCCAGTAGCCCAGCGCGAGCGCCACCAGCGTGATCGAGAGTATGCCGGTCCAGATGTAGAGGCTCACGCCGAAGTACGGCGTCAGGATGCGCGAGGCGAGCAGTTCGAGCGAGAGCACCGCGCCGCCCGAGATGAAAAGGATGAGGTACAGCAGCATTTCGATGTTCTTTTCCAGCTTGGTTTCCAGGGCGGTTTTCCTATTAGCCGCCTGTCGAAACGCCACGTCCGACAGGCGGCTATCGGGTATAATCCGCCACTTTCTGGACTCGGAATATAACCTACCTCCATGGTCCGCACGAGGTGGGACTCGAAGGAACCCGGCAGTGCAGTCCATATCGTGTAAGACCATCGGTTCAGCCCAGCCGCAGCGGGCAGTCGGCGCGGTCGCGCTGCTGACCGTTTTCGTTGCCACCCTGGCCCTGGGGGCCGAACCGCGGGTGCCGTACGTGCCGACGCCGCAGGAAGTCGTGGAGCGCATGCTGGAGACCGCCAAGGTCGGCCCCAAGGACTACCTGATCGACCTCGGCTCGGGCGACGGCCGCATCGTGATCACCGCCGCGAAAAAGCATGGCGCGCGCGGGTTCGGCGTGGATCTCAACCCCGAGCGCATCCGGGAGAGCAACGAGAATGCCCGCCTGGCGGGCGTTACCGACAAGGTCGCGTTCCACCAGCGTGATCTCTTCGAGACCGATCTCTCCCTGGCCACCGTGATCACCATGTACCTGCTGCCGCAGGTCAACGTCGAGCTGAGGCCGAAGCTGCTCGAGCTCGCGCCCGGCACGCGCCTCGTGTCGCACGACTTCGACATGGGCGACTGGAAGCCGGACACCCACTTGACCGTGGACGCGAAAGACAAGTACGGCGGCGCCGGAGGCACGAGCGACGTCTATTTCTGGGTGGTGCCGGCCCGGGTCGCCGGCGTCTGGCAATGGCAGACGCCGATCGCGGGCAAGCCGCAGTCCTACGAGATCAGGCTGGAGCAGAAGTACCAGGTCATCACGGGATCCGTCTGGGTCGGCGGGCGCACGGCCACGCTGCAGGGGGCGCGCCTGCGCGGGGCGGATATCCGCTTCAGCTTCACCGCCGACGTGAACGGCTCGCCCGTCAAGCACGAGTTTACCGGCAAGGTCGCGGGCGAGGCCATCAACGGCACCGCGACGCTGTCCGGCCCGCGCATCCAGGCGCAGTTCGAATGGACCGCCCGCCGCCCGGCCCGCGCTGCGCAGTCTCTTCTTCCCGGCGTGCTCAATTGATCAGGATTCGCTCCGCCTCCGGCGCCGCCGCGCGGCTGGTGCCGTTCCAACTTATTTCTTATTTCCGAAGCAGCTGGCATAGGCGGCACCTGGTTGGACCGGCACTCGCGGGCGCCCTGCTGATCGGCTGTCTCCTCGCGGGACACGCGGCCGCGCAGGACTGGGGCGACACGCCGTACGTGCAGACGCCGAAGAACGTGGTGGACCGGATGCTGGAGATCGCGAAAGTGGGGCCCGGCGACTACGTGATCGACCTCGGCTCCGGCGACGGGCGCATGGTGATCACCGCGGCCAGGGAGCACGGCGCCCGCGGCTTCGGCGTGGACCTCGACCGCAAGCTGGTGGCGCTCGCCAACCGCAACGCGGCCAAGGCCGGCGTGGCGGACCGCGCGGTGTTCTACCAGCGCGACCTCCACGCGACCGACGTCAGCGCCGCCTCGGTCATGAGCATCTACCTGCTGCCGGAAGTGAACCTGATGATCCGGGGCCGCCTGCTCTCCACACTCAAGCCCGG
>CAYYZZ010000099.1:0-9076 GCA_964476235.1 uncultured Streptomycetaceae bacterium
GAGGATTACTGGGTCCCCGCCTTCGCGGGGACGACTTATGCAGAGCTTCCCTAGGTAATGGCTAGACCCGGCGCCCGAGTGCATAATCCGCCGACCGATATTCCATCCTGGAGGCAGGCTTGAATTCCCCCTCGCCCGTTGCAAGACCGTTCCCGGAATCAACCGCGGGCGCGAAGGGCCCGCGCGTCTTTCTCGAATACGACCAGCAGGAGCTGGACGATGCTTACGACCAGGCGGTCTATGCGCCCAACCGCAACCAGGTCAATGCGCGCCTCGCGAAAGCCAGCGAGCTTGCGCGTCAGCGCCTGGGCGCGCCGCTGCGCCTGGCCTACGGCCCCGCCGGGATCGAACGGCTTGAACTCTACCGGACACAAGCCGCTGGCGCACCGGTCGTCGTGTTCGTGCACGGAGGCGCGTGGCAGGGCGGAACGGCGGCCGAGCACGCTTACGCGGCGGAAGTATTCGTGCGCGCCGGCGCGCACTTCGTCGTCCTCGATTTCGATCGCGTGCAGGACGCGGGCGGCAACCTGTTCCCGATGGTGGACCAGGTGCGGCGCGCGGTCGCCTGGGTGCATCGCAATGCCGCGAGCTTCGGCGGCGACCCGGCCCGTATCCACGTCGTGGGCAAGTCGTCCGGCTCGCATCTCTCCGGATGCGTCGCAATCACCGATTGGCGCAAGGATTTCGGCCTGCCGGCCGATACCGTCAAGGGCTACACGCTGCAAAGCGGCATGTATGACCTGCGCGGCCCGCGGCTGTCCAAGCGCGGCGCCTACGTGAAATTCACGGACGCCATGGAAGAGGAACTGTCGCCGCAGCGGCATCTCGACCGCATCGTCGCGCCGATCGTCCTGCTCTACGGCGCGCACGAGACGCCGGAGTTTCAGCGCCAGTCGCGCGAATTCGCAGAGGCGTTGCGCAAGGCCGGCAAGCCGGTCGAGCTCATCTTCGCGGAGGGTTACAACCATTTCGAGATCGCCGAGACGCTGGCCAACCCTTACGGCCACGTCGGCCGCGCCGTGCTGAAGCAATTGGGAATCGAGAAGGCATAAAAATGAAGATCACCGCGGTCAAGCACTACACCGTTCACCCCGGCTGGCGCAAGAACCTGATCTTCGTCAAGGTCGAGACCGACGCCGGCATCCACGGCTGGGGCGAAGCCTACTCGCAGTACGACCGCGACACCGCGGTCACGGCGCAGCTCGAGGCGCTCGGCCGCTACGCGGTGGGCAGGAGCCCATTCGACATCAAGCATTTCACCCAAGTCGCCTTCGACGATTACTCGCAGCGGCGCGGCTCGGTCGAGCTCTACTGCGCGATTTCCGGTATCGAGCAGGCGCTGTGGGACATCGTCGGGAAGCGCTGCAAGCAGCCCGTGTACAACCTGCTGGGCGGGCGTTGCCGCGACAAGATCCGCGTCTACGCCAACGGCTGGAGCTATCAATTGACGGAGCCGGCGGATTACGCGCGCGCTGCGGAGAAAGTGATCGCGCAGGGGTTCACGGCTCTGAAGCTCGATCCCCTGCCGAGCCCCTGGCGCTCATGGATACCCCAGGAGCATGAAGAGCGCGCGGTCAGCATCGTGAAGGCAGTGCGTGACGCGGTGGGGCCCAAGGTGGACATCCTGATCGACCAGCACCGCCGGCTCGCGCCGATGCACGCGATCCGGCTCGACAAGCGGCTTGCCGAATTCGGCCTGTACTGGATGGAAGAGCCGAATCTCGCGGAGATGCCGGAGGCCATGGCGGAAGTGCGCCGCGCGACGGGGCTGCCGATCGTCATTGGCGAGGCGACCTACACCAAGACCGGTTTCCGGCCGCTGCTCGAGGCCCGCTGCGCCGACATCCTCAATCCGGACGTGGCGTGCTGCGGCGGCATCCTGGAGCTGAAGGAGATCGCCGCGATGGCCGAGCCGTTCCTCGTCGCCCTGTCGCCGCACAACTACAACTCGACGCTGGTCGCGCTCGCATCGACGGTGCACGCCTCGGCGACGATGCCGAATTTCATCATCACCGAGTATTTCCTGCCGTTCGTGGAATTCTGCGACAGGATCTCGCCCAATCAGCTGAAGCCGAAGAACGGCTATATCCAGTTGCCGACGGCGCCGGGGCTGGGGATCGACGTCGACGAGGAAGCGTTGAAGCGGCATCCCGGAAAGCCCTACGCGACCCGCAAGCTGCGGCTGCCGGAAGACGAGCCGGGCGGCATCTGAGTTCGGGTGCCGCAACCGGTATTTGCGCAGAAAAGGAGAAAACATGAAAGACACAGTTGTTCTTGCTGTCGTGGCGTGCGCGTTCGCCGCTCCCGGACTGGCCCAGACATGGAAACCGGAAAAGCCGGTCGAGATCATCATCGGCACCACCCCCGGCGGACCGCAGGACCGCACGGGACGGCTGATCCAGAGAATCCTCCAGGAGCAGAAGCTGGTGCCCGCGCCCGTCAACGTCGTGAACAAGCCGGGGGGCGGCGGCGTGATCGGGCTGACGTACTTGAGCCAGCATCCCGATGACGGCCATTACTTGATGGTGAACTCGATGACGTTGTTCACCAACCATATAACCGGCCGTACCGTGCTCGCCTACACCGACTTCACGCCGCTGGCGGTCATCGGCGCCGAATACGTAGGCGTGGCGGTGCTCTCCGACTCGCCGGTGAAGAGCGGCAGGGACCTGGCCGAGCGGCTGAAGAAAGACCCCGCTTCGCTCAGCGTCTCGATCGGCACCGCCTTCGGCAACGCGACCCATATCTCGTACGCGCTCGCGATGAAGGCCGCGGGCGTGGACATCCGCAAGCTCAAGACCGTCGTTTTCAATTCGGGCGGCGACGCGATGACGGCGTTGCTCGGCGGGCACGTGGACGCGATGGCAAGCGCGCCGTCGACCCTGCTGCAGCACATCAAGGCAGGCAAGGTGCGGATGCTCGCGGTCGTCGCGCCGCAGCGCCTTGCCGGCGAATTCGCCGGCATCCCGACCTGGAAGGAGCTCGGAGTCAATGTCACCTTCGAGTTGTGGCGCGGGCTGGCGGGACCGAAAGGCATGACCGTCGCCCAGATCCAGTTCTGGGACGATGCTCTGGGAAAAATGGCGAAGACCGAGGAGTGGAAAAAGCAGCTCGCCCAGTTCAACATGGAAGACGTTTACAGGGCCAGCGCCGAGACGGCCCGCTACTGGAGGGCGGAGCACGCCGAGGTGAAGGCCGTGCTCACCGAGCTGGGGCTCGCCAAAGGGCAATAATGAGGGGATATTTCCCTCCCATGCTCCCCTGCTTCAGCGGCTGTTTCATAGATTCTGAAACAGTAACCCGCGCGCCGGCGCTCAGGCGCTGAAAACCGCCTCGTCGCCCTCCATCACGATCTTCGTGCCGAAGCGCGTGCTGCGTTTCACGATGTCCGCCAGCGCCGCCTGCTCGTCCTTCGGCGCGCACAGCACGGTCTCATTGGTATCGTTGTGCCGCGCGAAACGGAAAGACGCCCGCTGCACCGAACGGCCTTCGATTGCCACGCGCGCCAGCATGCCGACCCAGTCTCCGTGCTTGCGGCCGCCGTGGCCGGTGTGGAACGAGAAGCTGCCCAGGCCGTAAAAAATCGGTTTTCCCTTGTAGATCTCGACCGGCAGCGAGTAATGCGGGCCGTGGCCGACGACGACATCGGCGCCGGCGTCGATCGCGGCGTGCGCGATCTCGGGCATGTAATCGAGCACGTCCTGGTGCAAGCCCCAGTGGTTGGAGCACACCACGATGTCCGCCTGCTTGCGCAAGGCGCCGACATCCTCCCTGAAGCGGGCGAGATGCTCCCGGTCGGCCCAGGTCAGGATGATTGGCGGCAGGCCGGGGCGGTTCATCGGCGGAATCTCGGGACGCGTCTTGTGCGCTGGCACCTGGTACGCCGTGTGGCCGCGGATCACCGCGACGCCGGGTGAATGCTCGCCCGCTTCATGGTTGGTCGGCCAGTACACCGAGGTGCGCTGCAGGAATCCGACTCGCACGCCGTTGCGCTCCACGATCACGGGCTCGTACGCGGCGCGACGGTTGATGCCGGCGCCAGTGTTCGGAATGCCCAGCTCTTTCAGGCGCGAGACCGACGAGCGGATCGCCTCCACTCCGTAATTCACGTTGTTGGCGTTTCCCACGGCATCGAAGCCGGCCAGTTTGAGCGCTTCGCCGGCGGCCGGCGCCGCGTAGAAGCCTTCGTCGCCCAGTGAGCGCTCGCCCGGCGGAGCATAGAAGCAGCATTCCAGGTTGGCGAACCGCACGTCCGCCTGCTTGAGCGTGGAAACGACGCGCGCGAACGGCGCGCGGGGATCGGTGACGTTCATCAGATTGATGTCACCCGTGAGGTAAAGAGTGGTGCCCAAGCTATCTCCAGCCGTATCGAAGAATCGCGATCATATACCAGGCGGTTGCACGGGCCGCCGGCTTGCAGGTTGCCGCGCTCAAACCGCGGCGGCGCGACCCTTGACAGCCAACCCGGAGCGCGACAAGCTTGCCTCAGGGTCCAGTTGGTGGAATCGGAGCAGGGGAGTGCTCCGGGGGGCGAAGGAGGAGCGATGTTCAAGAACATCCTGATACCGACTGACGGTTCAGAGCTGTCTCAGCGGGCGGTGCGCATGGCGCTGGGGCTCGCGAAGCTGCACCAGGCCAGGATCACCGGCGTACACGTCATACCCGACTACCACCTTCTGATCGCGTACGAGGGGGCCTTCGACCCGGTCACCGAGGAGCGCATCGAGGAGGAAGCGAAAACGCGCGCCGAAGGCTATCTGGCGTTCGTGCGCAAGAGCGCCGAGGACGCGGGCGTGCCGTGCGAGACCGTCTGCGAAACCAGCGACCATCCCTACGACGCCATACTGAAGACCGCGGATACGCGGGGTTGCGACCTGATCGTGATGACTTCCCATGGGCGCAAGGGGTTGGTAGCGGTGCTGCTGGGCAGCGAGACCCGCAAGGTTCTGACGCACACCAAGATCCCCGTCCTCATAGTTAGGTAGATTAAGATTCTGATAATAAAGTATTTATTTAATTTGACTGGCTATCGGTCTGCTGGGTTATTGCAGAGCAGCAGCAAACGCTTGCATTCTGTCCCGCAGGGTGGGATAATGGGTTTGCGTTGACGCCTCTCCGGTGTCGGCGCACTCCTCCAAAATCCTCCTCCTTTGGTGGAACCTCAAGCGCAACCCTCACGGGTTGCGCTTTTTTTTGCCCCGAATCGCGGCTTCAGCGCGCATCGGTTACGCCATTTCCCCGAAACTCGCCGCGATTAATGCTTCGCAACAGGGCACTATTTCGACAGGGTTGTCTTGTGGGAGTGGTCTAGCAGCCTGTCGGACTTAGGTGTCCGACAGGCTGCTAACAGCAAAACCGCCTGCGTATTTCGAATGAAAACCAGGATCACGACCCCTATCGGCCTCCGATGGGCACGTGAGTAGGCTGGTAATGAGGTATTTACTGCCTTTCGCTTCCATTTTCGTGCAGGCGGTTTTGCCTAAGGAGTTTGTCGGCCCTAAGTCCGACAAACTCCTAGGGTTACCGCGCCGGCACCCGAAGATGAGCAGAAACCGTCGAGGCATGTCTCGTGGGCTGCACCGTCCGGGCAGAATCGGAGGGCCGGCGCGGTTTGTTATACTGCCCCGCTCGATGCCGTAGCGCGCTTCGCACCGGGCGCACTGTGCGCCGTATCCGGACGGGTCCCGGATATTGACTTTGGTCAAGGCCGGCGCGCAAACGGCTGTAATAGAGTCCCTACCGACTCGCCGTGCGCAGCGGGCAGCAGCCGAACGACCAGGTCAAAGATGAAAATCCACGAGTACCAGGCCAAGGAAATCCTCCGCAAGTACGGCGTCGCCACGCCCCGCGGTTATCCGTGCTTCAGCGTGGACGAAGCGGTGGAAGCCGCGAAGAAGCTTGGCGGGAAAGTCTGGGTGGTGAAAGCCCAGATCCACGCCGGGGGCCGCGGCAAGGGCGGCGGGGTCAAGCTCGCCAAGTCGCTCGACGAGGTGAAGAGCCATGCCGGACAGATCCTGGGCATGCAGCTGAAGACGCACCAGACCGGCCCCGAGGGCCAGAAGGTGCGCCGGCTGCTGATCGAGGAAGGCGCCGACATCCGGAAAGAGCTCTTCCTCGGCATGGTCGTGGACCGCGGCACGCAGCGCGTGGTGCTGATGGCTTCCAGCGAAGGCGGCATGGACATCGAGGAAGTCGCGGCGAAGACGCCGGAAAAAATACACAAGGTGGCGGTCGACCCGGTCAAGGGGCTCGCCGACAAGGATGCCGAAGACGTCGCGCGCAAGATCGGCGTGCCGCAGAACGGCGTCGCGCAAGCGCGCGATTTACTGAAGGCGCTGTACAAGGCGTTCGATGACACCGACGCCTCGCTCGTGGAGATCAACCCGCTGATCCTGACCGGCGACGACAAGGTGCTGGCGCTCGACGCCAAGATGAACTTCGACGACAACGCGCTGTTCCGCCATCCCGAGATCGTGGCGCTGCGCGACCTCGACGAGGAGGACCCCGCCGAGGTCGAGGCCTCCAAGTTCGACCTCAATTACATCCAGCTCGACGGCAACATCGGCTGCCTGGTGAACGGCGCCGGGCTCGCCATGGCGACCATGGACATCATCAAGCTCTACGGCGGCAGCCCCGCCAACTTCCTCGACGTCGGCGGCGGCGCCTCCACCGAGAAGGTGACGGAGGCGTTCAAGATCATGCTGAAGAACCCCAAGCTGAAGGCGATCCTGGTCAATATCTTCGGCGGCATCATGAAATGCGACGTGATCGCGCAAGGGGTGGTCGCGGCGGCGCGGGAGGTCAAGCTGAGCGTGCCGCTGGTAGTGCGCCTGGAGGGCACCAATGTCGATCTCGGCAAGAAGATCCTCGCCGAGTCGGGGCTGCCCATCATCTCCGGCAATAACATGGCCGATGCCGCACAGAAAGTCGTTGCGTCCGTCGCAGGCGGGCGCGTTTGAGACTGGGGCGAGGCTAATGTGAACGCAGAGAACGTTAAGCGAGCTTGCGAGCGGCCGACACCAAAATCTCAAAAGGCCGCCAAGGGCACGTGCGGGCGAACCTGTGGATGCGTTTTCCCTATGAAAATGGGGGGAGAGTGACCACTCACTTTTGGCCGGGAAAACAAGCGATATGAGCATCCTCATCAACAAGAACACCCGGGTGATGACGCAGGGCATCACCGGCAAGACCGGCCAGTTCCATACCAGGATGGGCAAGGAGTACGCCAACGGCAAAAACTGCTACGTCGCCGGCGTCACGCCGAAGAAGGGGGGGCAGAGTTACGAGGGGATACCCATCTTCGAAACCGTCAAGGAAGCCAGGGAAAAGACCGGCGCCAACGTGTCCGTGATCTACGTTCCGCCTCCGTACGCCGCCGCGGCGATCGACGAGGCGGTGGAGGCGGGGCTCGATCTCGTCATCTGCATCACCGAGGGCATCCCGGTGCGCGACATGATCCGCACGCACTTCAAGATGCAGGGAAAGAAGACGCTCCTGGTCGGCCCCAACTGCCCGGGGGTGATCACGCCGGACGAGATCAAGATCGGCATCATGCCCGGCCACATCCACAAGAGAGGGCCGGTCGGCGTGGTGTCGCGTTCCGGCACGCTCACCTACGAAGCGGTGGGCCAGTTGATGGAAGTGGGGCTCGGCCAGTCCACCTGCGTGGGCATCGGCGGCGACCCGGTGAACGGCCTGAAGCACGTGGACGTACTGAAGATGTTCAACGACGACCCCCAGACGGAAGCCGTGATCATGGTGGGCGAGATCGGCGGCACCAACGAGGAAGAAGCGGCGCGCTGGATCAAGGCCAATATGAAGAAGCCCGTCGTCGGCTTCATTGCCGGCGTCACCGCGCCGCCGGGCAAGCGCATGGGCCATGCCGGCGCGATCATTTCCGGCGGCAAAGGCACGGCGGAGGAAAAACTTTCCGTGATGGAAGAGTGCGGCATCAGAACGACGAAAAACCCGGCGGAAATGGGCAAGCTGCTCAAGTCGGTCCTGAAATAGGCTTACTGCGGGCCGCTGCGGACCCGCAGTCGAGGAGGATGGTTGGAAGGCGGTAGCGTCAGGAAGAAGCGCGATGGCAATGCGCGCGGCAAGCCCAAGGGCCGTCCGGTCGACTCCCGCGCGCTCGCCGAGGTCCAGGCGCTGCTCAAAGGCGCGCCGCGCCGCCGCGACCTGCTGATCGAGCACCTGCACAAGATCCAGGACCACTACGGCCACCTCTCCGCCGCCCACGTGGCGGCGCTCGCGCGCGAGATGGGGCTCGCGCAGACCGAAGTCTACGAAGTCGCCACCTTCTACCACCATTTTGACGTCATCAAGGAAGGCGAGGCGCCGCCCCCGCCGCTCACCGTGCGCGTGTGCGATTCGCTCTCCTGCGAATTGTCGGGCGCCGGCGAGCTGATGGCCGGCCTCAAACGCGCGCTGGGGGCGGAGGTGCGCGTCATCCCGGCGCCCTGCGTCGGCCGTTGCGAACAGGCGCCGGTCGCCGTGGTGGGCCAAAACCCCGTGGCACAAGCCACGCTCGAAAAGGTAAAACAGCTCGTTCTTGCGAAAAAAACACGCTGTCCTGTCCGGAAGTACATTCATTACGCCGAGTATCGGCGTAATGGCGGCTACCGGATCGCCGCCGAGTGCCTCGCGGGCAAGCGCGACGCCGACGCCATCATGAAGACCATGGAAGACTCGGCCCTGCGCGGGTTGGGCGGCGCCGGCTTCCCCGCGGGGCGCAAGTGGCGCATCGTGAGGGCTGAGAAGGCGCCGCGGCTGCTGGCGATCAACATCGACGAGGGCGAGCCCGGCACCTTCAAGGACCGCTATTACCTCGAACGCGACCCGCACCGTTTCCTGGAAGGCGCGATCATCGCGGCGTGGACGGTGCAGATCTCCGAGGTTTACATCTACCTGCGCGACGAGTACGCGGGATGCCGCGAGATCCTCGAGCGCGAGATCAAGGCGCTGCAAGCCAACCCGCCTTGCGCGCTGCCGCCGATATTCCTGCGGCGCGGCGCGGGCGCCTACATCTGCGGCGAAGAGTCGGCGATGATCGAATCCATCGAGGGCAAGCGCG
>CAYYZZ010000100.1:0-8829 GCA_964476235.1 uncultured Streptomycetaceae bacterium
CGGCTTCGTTGAGGCAGGGGACGATGATGGATAACATGCAGCAGTCAGCTATTGGCGGTCAGCAACTAGCTGAAAGCGAAAAGCGAAGAGCTTTCCGAATCCTCAGCCAATCGCTAACCGCTCATGGCCTCTTGATGTCGTTGAGTCCCCAATCATATTCCAGAAAGCGGAGCTCGGCCTTCTCGGCCTGGATCAGCTTGCGGTGCTCCGGGCTGTCGGCGAGCAGGGCGGCATGGCCGGCAAAGTATTGCTCGCGCGAGCCGACCGGCGCGGCCTTGCCGTCGAGACCGCGGTAGCCGCTCGTCCAGTCCTCCTTGAACCAGTCGAAGATCCTCGACACTTCGAGCCGGCCGTTGCCGGGGTTGTAGCGGTTGCGCGAGCGGTCGGACAGAAAGCGCCGCGCCTGCTCCTCGAGCTGCGCGTCAAGCCGCGCGGCGACATAGGCTTCCTCGCGCAGCATCGGACAGCCGGTGGCGGCGCAGTTGACGGCGAAGTGCACTCGCGGCTCGTCGTAAACGCCGGGTTTTCTCAGCGTTTCATGCTCGATCTGATCGAGAGTCGACTCCCGAGCGAGCAGCTTGAAGAACCGGTCCTTGAACGGGTTGCCGAAGACCTTGCCGAAATCCCAGATGGACTTGATGTCCGGGTAGCGCGTGAGGATCTTCTCGATGGTGTAGGCATTGTAGGCATTGATGAGGAAGGCCATTCTCTGCGTCTTGCTCCAACCGTCGAATTCCTGCTGCGTCACTTTCGACAGCGAATCGAGGTAGCTCTTCAACGCCGCGCGGTCCTGCTGGAAGCCGGTGTAGCGCACCTGCGACGCCCTGCCCCCTTCGATCAGCACCACATGCTTCTTCAGCAGGGCGGTCCACGCTCCGTGATCGTGATCGAAGCCCTGCGCCGCGGCTCCAGCCGCGGCAAAAAAGGCGACAGCTGTGATGAAAGCCCTCATCCCTCGGATTATCCACGCATCCATGTATGGAATTTCTCAACCCATCCAAGCAATTGCTGAGGCGCGTGGGCTTTTTTCCACGCGCCTGCGGCGTGCTTGTTCGCTTCTGCGAGCGTGGGGTAGATATGGATCGTTCCAAGGATCTTATTGAGCCCGATCCCGTGCTTCATGGCAGTAATGAATTCAACGATCAGGTCGCCCGCGTGCTCTCCGGCGATGGTGACCCCGAGCACCTGGTCTTTGCCCGGCGCCGTCAAAACCTTGACGATGCCGTGAGCTTCCTCGTCGGCGATCGCGCGGTCGAGATCGTCCAGCCCGTAGGTCGTCACCTCGTACGGCAGGTTCTTTTCCTTCGCTTCGGTCTCGTTCAACCCCACGCGCGCCACTTCGGGGTCGGTGAAGGTCGCCCATGGGATCACCGAGTAATCCGCCTTGAACTTCCGGAAGCGGCCGAACAGGGCATTCACCGCCGCGTACCAGGCCTGATGGGAGGCGGTATGGGTGAACTGGTAGGGGCCCGCCACGTCGCCGCAGGCGTAGATGTTGGGGTAGATCGTCTGCAGGTACTCGTTGGTCTCCACCGTTCCCGCTTTAGTCACGGGGATGCCAAGTTCTTCCAGTCCGTAGCCTTGCGTATTGGCGACCCTTCCCACCGCGACGAGCAACTGGTCGAAGGCAATGCGCACGTCTTGTCCGCTGTGCTCGGCGATGAGGACCTTCTCGCCGTTTTCGACCCGGAACGCCCTGGCCTTGTGGTTGACGAGCACGTTGACACCCTCCGCCTTGAAGCGGTCCGCCACCCTCTGCGAAATCTCGGGGTCCTCGCGGATGAGGAGGCGCGGCAGCATCTCGACCTGGGTCACCTGCGATCCGAAGCGCGCAAAGCATTGGACCAGCTCGCAGCCGATGGGGCCGCCGCCCAGCACCACCATCCGTTTCGGCAGCTCACGCAGGCCCCAGACGGTATCGGAAGTCAGGTAACCGGTTGCCTCGATGCCCGGTATCGGAGGCACGAACGGACGGCCGCCGGCCGCAATCACGATCGCGCGTGTCGTCAGCGTGCGTGCGCCCCCCCCGGCCGTCTTCACCTCCACCGTCCAGGGCGAGGTGATCTTCGCTTCTCCAGAGAGGCACTCCACGCCGAGCGCGGTGTAGCGCTCGACGGAATCGTGCGGCTCGATGGTCTTCACGATCCGCTGCACGCGTTCCATCACGTCCGCGAAATCGAACTCGGCGCTTGCGGCCTTGATGCCGTACTCTTTCGATCGCTTGATCTGGGAAAGCAGCCGTGCGGACTTGATGAGCGCCTTGGAGGGCACGCAGCCGGTATTGAGGCAGTCGCCGCCCATGCGGTGCTTCTCGATGAGGGTGACTCTTGCCTTCACCGCGGCGGCGATATACGCGGACACCAGCCCGGCCGATCCGGCGCCGATCACGACGAGATTGCGGTCGAAACGGGCCGGCCGCGTCCACCTGGCGTAAACCCTGCGCGCCTTGATGGCGTCGAGCGCTTTTTTCGCGACGAGCGGGAATATGCCCAGTATCGTGAAAGCGACGAGCAGGCCGATGGAAATCCTGAGCTCCCCGAGCTGGGTACCGGCATAAACGTAGGCGATGGTGCCGGCGAGCATGCCGAGCTGGCTGACCCACAGATAGGTCCAGGTCCGGATCGGGGTCATCCCCATCACGAGGTTGATCGCGACGAAGGGAAAGGCGGGCACCAGCCGCAGCGCGAAGAGGTAGAACGCGCCTTCTCTTGCGACGCCCTCGTTGATCGGCTTCAGCTTGTCGCCGAATTTCTCCTGCACCCAGTTGCGCAGCAGGAGGCGCGAGGCGAGGAAGGCGAGTGTCGCGCCGATGGTGGAAGCGAACGAGACGATCACCGTGCCCCACAGCAGGCCGAAGACCGCGCCGCCGACGAGTGTCATCACCGCCGCTCCCGGCAGAGACAGTCCCGTCACGACGACATAGATGACGAAATAGATCGCGGCGGTCTGCAGCGGATGGGCGCGGTAGTACGCGTCTATCGCCGCCTGCTGCGATTTGAAGAACTCGAGCGTGAAGTAGCGGTCGAGATCGAAAGCGAAGAACGTCGCGATCAGCACCGCGAGCACGACGACCAGCGCGATCCTGCCTCGTTTCATTATGGTTCTTCTTTAAGGGTGTTGCCGCACGGTCGGTCCAGTCCGACAGTGTACGCCGGGGTGCGCGATGATGCAGCCAGACCGTACGAATGTCAGCAACACCCTCCGCCGTCGTAGAACCAGGTGGAGTTCGAGAGGTAGATGTCGTCGCGGCCCAGGGCAGCAAGCGCCCCGGCAGTCTTGTCGCACACGGCGAGCGGCTGGTTGCGCGTGAGGAAATGGCCCTTGTTGTCGTCGTAGTAATCGGCCTCGCCGTGGTAGATCGCGGTTCTGCCGGTGAACACACAGGGGCCATCGGCCGGCATCGGATCCTTGATGGCGCCGATCTCGACGCTTTCGACGACGATCGGCCGGTCGGTAGGGTAATGGCGTGGCGAGAGCACGCGATAGGGGCGCCGCGCGCGCACTTCGATGGTGCCGAAACCGGTGTCGGTCAGGCGCTTGATGTAGTCGTCGAGCGGTATCGCGCCGGTCAGGCACAGCGCTCGCAAGCGCTCGTTGTTCCGCAGGTGCTCCGGCATGGGCGTCTCGCACACGGGGTCCGACAGGATCAGTCTGCCGTGCGGTTTCAAGACCCGGTACATTTCCGACAGGGCGCGTTTCAGCTCGCGGTCATGAAAGATGTTGAACAGGCAGTTCTGCGCCGCCACGTCCACGGAGGCATCGGCGATAGGCAGATTGAGCGCATCGCCCTTGCGCAACTCCACGAAGCTGGACTCGAACCACGGGTTCTGCGATTCGGCTTCGCGGAGGTTGTCGCGGCACGCCGCGAGCATCTCGTCGACGATGTCCAGGCCGATCACGCCACCCTTGCGGCGGGAAAAATAGGCGAACTGCAGCAGCTCCATCCCGCCGCCAGCACCGACGTAGAGCACGGTGGGGTCGTTGGCGAGATCGCGCGGGTGCACCGTGCTGCCGCAGCCGTAATTCATGGCGAGCATTTTCTTGGGGATCGCCAGCCCGGGAAGCTGCCAAACGGGCGTGGTGGCGCAGCACAACCCCTGTTGGGGCTTCAGGGCGGCTTCCTTGTAGACGTCACGCGCGGTAGACAGGTAGGAAATGTCCATGCTGGCTCCGGTTCAGCTATTCAGCGCGCCGCCGCAGCTTGAGCCCTGGCCGGCGGTGCAGCCGTAGCAGTGGTCCTTGACCACGATGGGGTTATCGAGCAAATCCGCCCCGGCGAGCTCCCGCAGGTGCACGCGCGGCTTGCCGTGCCAGGCGAGCGGCAGTCCCAGCATCTGGTTGAAGTCGCAGTCGTAGACGTAGCCCTGCCAGTCCACGGACAGCAGGTTGCGGCACATCACCGATTCGAGGTTATGCGGCTGGTAGGCATCCTTCAGCAGCGCGATGTACTCCTCGAACCGGCCTTGCGAGATCAGCGTGCTGCCGAAGCGCTGAATCGGCATGTTGGCGAGCACGTAGAGGTGGTTGAAGGCGATGCCGTACTTTTCGCCGAGGTGCCGGCGGTAATCTTCCTCGAGCTTGTCCTGCGCCGGCGGGAGGCTAGGCCCCTGCGGGTTGTAGACGAGGTTAAGCGCGAGCCCGGAGCCCGGCTTGCCATAGCCCAGGCCATTGAGCGTCTTCAACGCGCGGATGCTCACCTCGAACACGCCCGCGCCGCGCTGGGCGTTCACGTTTTCCTCGAGATAGCAGGGGAGCGAGGCCACCACTTCCACTTCATGGTCGGCGAGGAACTGCGCCGTGTCCTCCTGTCCCGGCTGCTCCAGCACGGTGAGGTTGCAGCGGTCCATCACGTGCGCGCCCAGGCTGCGCGCAGCGGCCACCAGGCCGCGGAAATGCGGGTTCAACTCCGGGGCGCCGCCGGTGATGTCGAGCGTCTTCACGCCCGAGGCCTTGAGGTACGCGACCACTTCGAGGACCGTCTTCCGGTCCATCATCTCGGTACGGGTAGGGCCGGCGTTGACGTGGCAGTGCACGCAGGTCTGGTTGCATTTATAGCCGACGTTCACCTGCAGCGTCTCCAGCCGCTTGCGGCGGATCGCGGGGAAGTCGGTAGTTTCCAGTTTCGGCAGCGTCGCGTGCACTTTTTCAGTCCTTTTTGCCTTGAACGATGATAGCGGAAACCCGGCGTGCGGGCGCCAGACCGGGGGGTACGGGCGCGAGCGCACCATGGATGTCCGACCAGGCTTGCCGGCGATGATTCAGGCCGGTTGGCTCGTTGACCGCAACCCTTTGACTGCGCTAATCTTTCGCCTTCGTCCGAAGAGGGCGGCCAGCCCATGTCCAAAGCGCCAAAATCCCAGCCACCGGAATCCCTCGAAGCCGCATTGGCGGAGCTCGAGAAAATCGTCTCGAGCATGGAGGACGGCGAGCTGCCGCTCGAGCGCTCGCTCGCGGCCTACAAGCGCGGGGCGGAATTGCTCAAGTACTGCCAGGCCGCCCTGCAGGATGCGCAGCAGCAGGTCAAGGTGCTGGAGGACGGCATCCTCAAGGACTTCAAGAGTGACGACCGCGACGACAACGACTGATTTTTCGACTTGGTCGCACGGCCACCTGCAACGCGTCGAGGAAACGCTGCAGCGCGTGCTGCCGGGGGCGGAGATCGCGCCGCAGCGCCTGCACCAGGCGATGCGCTACGCGGTGCTGGGCGGGGGCAAGCGCGTGCGGCCGCTGCTCGCATTCGCGGCGGGCGAGCTGACCGACGCCGATCCCGAGCGCGTGGCGCTCGCGGGGGCCGCGGTGGAGCTCATACACGCCTATTCGCTGGTGCACGACGACCTGCCATGCATGGACGACGACGAACTCCGCCGTGGCCGGCCGACCTGTCATGTCGAGTACGATGAGGCAACCGCGTTGCTGGTGGGCGATGCGCTCCAAAGCCTCGCCTTCCATGTGCTCGGCGAATACCGCCTTGCTGACGACATGAAGACGCAACTCGAGATGGTGAAACTGCTCGCGGCGGCTGCGGGCTCGCGCGGCATGGCAGGCGGGCAGGCGATGGACCTCGAGTCCGTCGGGAAAACCCTGACCGCGCCCGAGCTCGAGTTCATGCACATCCACAAGACCGGCGCGATCATCCGCGCCTCGGCCCTGCTGGGCGCGCGCTGCGGCAACCGGCTGGGCGAGAAGGAGTTCGGCCAGCTCGACCTGTTCGCCAAGCTGATCGGGCTTGCGTTCCAGGTGGTGGATGACGTGCTCGATACCGAGGGTTCGACCGCGACGCTCGGCAAGACCGCGGGCAAGGACGCCAAGGCCGGGAAGCCGACCTACGTCAGCGCGATCGGCGCGCCGCGCGCGCGGGAACTGGCCCAGGAGTTGAGGCAAAATGCCCTCGATGCCCTCGCGGAATTCGGGGAGCGGGCGCTGCGGCTGCGGCAACTGGCGGATTTCATCGTTCTGCGGAAATTTTGACGGCAGTGTTGAGTGTTAAGTGTTGAATGTTGAGTGAAAAGAGCGGAGCCTATCCTGATGTCGGAAAACATTCTCAATTCAACACTAAGCACTCAAAATTCAACACTCGGCTCGCCGATGTACGACCTGCTGAAAACCGTCAATTTCCCGCACGAGCTGCGCCGTCTCGAAGAGCGGCATCTGAAGCAGCTCGCGGCGGAGCTGCGCGCGTTCCTGGTCGATTCGGTCAGCCAGACCGGCGGCCACCTCTCGTCCAATCTCGGCACGGTGGAGTTGACCATCGCGCTACATTACGTGTTCGACACGCCGCACGACCGCATCGTATGGGACGTCGGCCACCAGACCTACGGCCACAAGGTGCTCACTGGGCGGCGCGAGGGCATGGACCGGCTACGCATGTGGGGCGGGCTTGCCGGCTTCCCGCGCCGCGAGGAAAGCGAGTACGACACGTTCGGCACCGCGCACTCCAGCACCTCGATCAGCGCCGCATTCGGCATGGCGATCGCCTCCCGGCTGGCCGGCGTGAAGCGCAACGTGGTGGCGGTGATCGGCGACGGCGCGATGAGCGCCGGCATGGCGTTCGAGGCGTTGAACAACGCCGGCGCCTCCGACGCCAACCTGCTGGTGATCCTGAACGACAACGAGATGTCGATCTCGCCGCCGGTGGGCGCGCTGAACAAGTACCTCGCCAAGCTCATGTCGGGCCGCTTCTACTCTGCGGCCAAGCGCGCGGGCGAGAAAGTGCTGGGCGAGCTCGCCAAGCGCGCCGAGGAGCACGTGAAGGGGATGGTGACGCCCAGCACGCTGTTCGAGGAGCTGGGCTTCAACTACATCGGCCCGATCGACGGGCACGATCTCGACGCGCTGATACCGACGCTGCGGAACATGAAGGAGCTGAAGGGCCCGCAGTTCCTGCACGTGGTGACGCGCAAGGGGCAGGGCTACAAGCTCGCCGAAGCCGATCCGGTGCTGTACCACGGCGTCTCCAAGTTCGACGCGGAGAACGGCATCGTCGGCGGGAAAAGCGGCGGCAAGCTGACCTATACCCAGATTTTCGGCGAGTGGCTGTGCGATATGGCGGCGAAGGATCCGCGGCTGGTCGGCATCACGCCCGCGATGCGCGAGGGGTCGGGGCTGGTGAAGTTCGCCAAGCTCTATCCCGAGCGCTACTTCGACGCCGGCATCGCCGAGCAGCACTCGGTCACGTTTGCCGCGGGCCTCGCTTGTGAAGGCTACAAGCCGGTGGTGGCGATTTACTCCACGTTCCTCCAGCGCGCCTACGACCAGCTGATCCACGACGTGCAGATCCAGAGCCTGCCGGTGCTGTTCGCGATCGACCGCGCCGGGCTGGTCGGCGCCGATGGTTCCACCCATAACGGCAGCTTCGATCTTTCCTATCTGCGCTGCCTGCCGAACATGACGGTGATGACGCCGTCCGACGAAAACGAGTGCCGCCAGATGCTCTACACCGGCTTCCAGATGACGACGCCCGCCGCCGTGCGCTACCCGCGCGGCACCGGCCCGGGCGTGGAGATCCGGAAGGAAATGACGGCGCTGCCAATTGGCCGCGGAGAAATCCGCCGCAGAGGGAAGGCGTTCGCGCGGCTCTCCAAGAAGATCGCCATTCTCGCTTTCGGTTCCCTGCTTCATCCCGCGCTGGAAGCGGCGGAAGAGCTCGATGCCACCGTCGCCAACATGCGTTTCGTGAAGCCGCTCGACGACGCTCTCGTCCGCGAATTGGCGGACTCCCACGACCTGCTGGTGACGGTGGAGGAGAACGTCGTCATGGGCGGGGCGGGAAGCGCCGTGCTCGAGGTGCTGCAGAAGATGGGGAAAGGTACTGCGGTCCTGCAGTTGGGACTGCCCGACCGCTTCATCGACCAGGGCGACCCGGGAATTCAGCTCGCCCACGCCGGTCTCAACCAGGAAGGCATCGTCAAGTCCATCCGCGCCAGGATTTCGTTGGGGTGAATCCGACGAAATCCTAATGGGGTAAAATGATCTTTTCCGCGATTGCGGAAAAGATAATGAAAGCACAGGCGCTTGCATTCCGGCTGACGCCAAGGTTCCCGATGACGCTGAATAGAAAAATGCTCGAAGAAAACGAAATGAACGGCTACGCCGGGTACGCTCGCAACGACCAGTACAACCCGGCGACGGTGCGGAGCATCGCCGAGAAATACCGCTCCATCCTCAAGGACATCGGGGAAAACCCCGACCGCGAAGGCCTGCAGAAGACGCCCGAGCGCGTGGCGAAGGCGCTGCAGTTTCTCACGCACGGCTACGAGCTCGATCCCGCGGCAATCCTGCGCTCGGCGATGTTCAACGAGGAATACCAGCAGATGGTGATCGTGAAGGACA
>CAYYZZ010000101.1:0-8767 GCA_964476235.1 uncultured Streptomycetaceae bacterium
TGGGCGCGCTGATGGATTTCGACATGATCAGCATCCGCGATGACGTCACGGTCGAGGTCGTCCTGCGCTATCTGCGCCGCCTCGACGAGATGCCGGATCACACCGACCAGTTGTTCGTGGTCGATCATGCCGGCCTGCTCAAGGGGCTGCTTTCGGTCAACCGGCTGCTCGTCACGGGCCCCGAAACTCCGGTCGCCACGGTCATGCGGCCGGAATACATCAAGTTTCATCCCCAGGAGAAGGCGCAGGACGCGGCCAATGCGTTCGAGCGCTACGATCTCGTTTCCGCGCCGGTGACGGATGAGGGCGGCCGGCTGATCGGCCGCGTCACGGTGAACGCCGTGATGGATTACCTACGCGAGGAGACCGACAGCGACAGGCTCTCGGCTGGCGGGTTGCTCGAGGACGAGGATCTGTTCGCCTCGGTATGGAGGAGCGTGAGGAACCGCTGGACGTGGCTTGCCGTCAACCTCGTCACCGCGTTCATCGCCTCGCGCGTGATCGGCCTGTTCGAGGGGTCTATCTCCAAGCTCGTGGCGCTCGCCGCCCTCATGCCCATCGTCGCGGGCATCAGCGGCAACTCGGGCAACCAGACCATCACCATGATCGTGCGCGCGCTCGCGCTGGGCCAGATCAACGCAGCGAATGCGCGCAAGCTCTTCGCCAAGGAAATCGGGGTGAGCGCGCTGAACGGCCTGATCTGGGGCGGGGTGGTGGGGTTGTTCGCCTTCCTCATCTACCACAACTGGCAGCTCGGCGTGGTGATGACCGGCGCCATGGTGCTCTCGCTGCTGCTCGCCGCCGTGATGGGGGTGGCGGTACCGCTCACCATGCAGAAGCTCGGCCGCGACCCGGCGCTCGGCGCGAGCGTGATGATCACCGCGATCACCGACAGCGGCGGTTTTTTCATCTTTCTCGGCCTGGCTACCATTTTCCTCGTGTAGCTCCGCTCCCTATTTCCGGCATACCCGCGAGACATGTCGACCCCGGACGAGCAGCTGCGCCAGGCTCTTGCACGCTTCAACACAGGCGATCTGGCGGGCGCGGAATGGCTGTGCGGTGAAGCCAGCGCTCTCTCTGGTATCCTGCAATCGAGATCGTCACCGCGCCGCGGTTCGACGAGTGGGCGCCGTTGATCGAGCACGCTGCGGGAAAGCTCGCACGCGAACCAACCTGGGGATCCTGGAAGAAATCATGTCGAGTCTTTCAGCCGACAAGCTGCGCCAGGCGTTCGGACGCTTGAATGCCGGCGATCTCGCCGGCGCCGAGCGCTTGTCCGGCGAGATGCTGCGCGAGGCGCCGCACCATCCGGACGCGCTGCACCTGATGGGCGTGGTACGGCTGGCGGGAGGGGATGCCAGCGAGGCCGCCTCCTTGATTGGCCGGGCGCTGGAGATGAGTCCGGGCAATGCCGCCATGCTGGAGAACCAGGGGGTGGCGCACCTCGCCTTGAGAAATTACGAGCGGGCCGAAGCCGCCTTTCGGGAGGCGTTTGCCCGGGGCGCGTCGCATGGACTGCTGTACATGCGGCTGGGGATTGCGCTGGCATCGCAAGGCAAGTTGGCGGATGCCATGACGACCCTGCGGGAGGCTGCCGTGCGGTCTCCCGACATTCCGGATGTCCATCTCAATCTCGGCAATATACTCGCCGAACGCGGTGAGGCGGACGAGGCGCTGGCCTGTTACAACCGGGTGCTGGCCTTGCAGCCGAACCATCCGGCCGCTCATTTCAATCTGGGCAATCTTCATTCGAACGCGGGCAGGCTGGAGCAGGCGGCGGATTCGTTTCAGCGGGTCCTCGCGGTGACGCCCGACGATGCCGATACCCATAACAATCTGGGACTCGTGTACGAGCGGCAACAGCGGCTGGAGGAGGCGGCAGCCTGCTTTCGCAAGGCTCTGGCCCTCACGTCCGATCATGTTCACGCCTGGAGTAATCTGGGCAGCGTCTTACGGACGCAGGGGCGGCTGGACGAGGCGGCCGCCAGTTTCGAGAAAGCGCTGGCCATCCGCCCGAATTTCGTGGATGCGCTCATCAATCTGGGAAACGTCCGCGCCGTACAGTTGCGCCCATCCGAAGCACGGGTGTTCTACGAGCGGGCGCTGCGCATCGAGCCGGCCAACACCGACGCGCTGCGCAATCTCGGCGCGCTGTGGAGGATGCAGGGCCGCCTGAAAGAAGCCGTTGCCTGTTACCGCAAGGCACTGGAATCCGATCCCCGGCAGGCGGCGGCCCATGCCGATCTGGGCAATGCGCTGCGCGACAGCGGCGAGTTCGAGGCGGCGATCACGTGCTACCGGAAGGTCATCGAGATCGACCCGAAATCCGCGTTGATTCATCACCAGCTCGCCGAAACCTACAAGATCATGGGGCGTTTCGAAGAGGCGGCAGCCGCCTACGAGCGCGTCCTCGAGATGAAGCCAGCCTATGCCCGCGCGCTCGGCGGGCTCGTCTACGTGCGGCAGCATATGTGCGACTGGAGAGGCCTGGACGCCCAGTGGGAACGGCTGCGCACCGAGGCGATCGGCATGCCGGACTCGGGCATCTCACCGTTCAGCGTGCTCTACATGCCGTTCTCGGCGGCGGAACACCTCGCGTGCGCCAGGGAATGGGCGCGCCAGGAGCTGAGCCAGATTGCCGCCTTGCGTCCCGAGCCGGGCCGCATTGATGTTCCCAAGGCACGCGAAGGAAGAATCCGCGTTGGCTATCTGTCGTGGGATTTTCACGGGCATGCAACGTCGTACCTGATGGCGGAGCTCTTCGAGTTGCACGACCGTCGCCGGTTCGAGATCTTCACGTACTCGTACGGCCCCGACGACGGCAGCACGGTGCGTGCGCGGATCCGCGGTGCCAGCGAGCATTTCGTGGACATCTCGTCCGAATCTTTTGTCGAGTCCGCACAGCGCATCCGGCGCGACCGCATCGATATCCTGGTAGATCTCAAGGGCTACACCATGGGCTCGCGCCCTCAGATACTCGCCCTGCGGCCGGCGCCGGTTCAGGTGAGCTGGCTCGGGTTTCCCGGCAGCATGGGAACGGAGCACGTGGACTACCTACTTGCAGACCCGTTCATTATTCCGCATGGCGCGGAGCGTAATTACTCCGAGAAGGTGGTGCGCCTGCCCGACTGTTACCAGGTGAACGACCGGAAGCGCGAGATCAGCGATCGTACGCCGACGCGGGAGGAATGCGGCCTGCCGGCTTCGGGCTTCGTTTTCTGCTGCTTCAACCAGACCGCCAAGATACTGCCGGACGTCTTCGCCACATGGATGAGGATCATGAAAGCCGTGCCCGGCAGCGTGCTTTGGCTGCTCGAAACCAATCGCTGGGCCGCCGACAACCTGCGTCGCGAGGCGACACAGCACGGCGTGCCTGGCGAGAGGCTGGTCTTCGCCCGTCCCCGGCCGTTGTCCGAGCATCTCGCCCGCTACCGGCTGGCCGATCTTTCGCTGGACACCTTTCCCTACGCATCGCACACTACCGCGAGCGATGCATTATGGGCGGGATGCCCGCTGGTCACCCGGATCGGGGAAACCTTCGCCTCGCGCGTCGCGGGCAGTATTCTCCTCAATGCAGGATTGCCGGAGCTGGTGACCGACAACCCGGAATCCTACGAGCGAATGGCGGTCGATCTCGCGTCGTCCGCCGGCAAGCTGCAGGACGTGCGGCGCCGGCTGCAGGAGAGCCGTGATGCCTGCCCGCTGTTCGACACCCCGCAGTTCGTCAGGAACCTGGAGAGCGCCTACGAGACGATGTTCGGCGCATTCATCGGCGGGGAATAGGATTGAATACGGGGTTGTTTACTAAAAGGGGGCAATCGTGAGCGATCACGAGAGCCTGATCACGCAGCACATCCCGCGGCTGCGCCGTTACGCGCGCGCGCTGACGGGAGATCGCAGCGCTGCCGATGACCTGGTGCAGGACACGCTGGAGCGGGCGCTTTCCCGCTTTCATCTCTGGCGCCAGGGCAGCGATTTGCGGGCGTGGCTTTTTACCATCATGCACAACATTTACGTCAATCAGGCCCGCTCGCGGGCGCGGCACCCGCACGAAGCGCTGGACGAGCCCGCCGCCGAGGCGCTGCACGCCCACGATCCGGACTGGGCCGAGTTGCGCGACATCGATGATGCGTTGTCGCGGCTTCCGGGCGAACAGCGCACGGTTCTGCTGCTGGTCGGCCTGGAGCAGTTCACCTACGAGGAGGCCGCGCGGGTGCTCGACATACCGCTCGGCACCGTGATGTCGCGCCTGTCGCGCGCGCGCGCGCGCCTGCGCCTGATACTCGCAGGAGACCCCAAGGCTGCGACGTTGAAGGTGGTGAAATGAGGCAGCCCGTCACCGAGGCCGAGTTGCACGCCTACGTGGATGGCGTACTGCCGGCGGCGCGCGCAGCCGAGGTGGAGGCCCACCTGGCGGAACACCCGGAAGATGCTGCGCGGGTGGCAGCCTACCGCGACCAGGCGGCGGCCTTGCACCGGGAGTTCGATCCCGTGCTGGACGAACCGTTGCCGCGCCAGCTCGAGGTCCCGCGGCGCGCCTGGATGCGGCCGCTTCTCCGTTACGTTGCCGTGATTGCCTGGTTCACGTTCGGCGCGGCCGCGGGCTGGCAGCTGCATGCCTATACCGCGGGCAGGCAGGCGGAAGCATCTTCCTGGGCGCGCCGCGCGGCGATCGCGCACGTCGTGTACAGCCCGGAAGTGCGCCACCCGGTGGAGGTGGGCGCCGACCAGGAAGCGCACCTGGTGACATGGCTGTCGAAGCGGCTGGGCGCCTCGCTCAAGATCCCGCATCTCGGTGAAATCGGGTACTCGCTGGTCGGCGGCCGGCTGCTGCCGGGCGAGCGCGGCCCGGTGGCGCAGTTCATGTACCAGGACGGCAAGGGCCAGCGGCTGACGCTCTACGTCCGGGTCAATCCGGACGACAGCAGCGAAACCGCTTTCCGGTTCGCGCAGGAGCGCGGCGTCGGCGTGTTCTACTGGCTCGACCGCAAGCTCGGCTACGCGCTTTCCGGCGAAGTGGAAAAGGCGGAATTGCTGCGCGTCGCCAACGCAGTGTATCGCCAGCTCAATCCCTAGCAGCCTGTCGGACTGGGTGTCATCAACGGTCGGAGTGAATGCATGGGTAGTCGGTCCTGGTTACCGCCGAGCCGACAGGCTGTATGACTGCAACCTGTCGCAACCTGTTGTTCAATTTAGCAGCTTGTCGGGGCGAAAGCCCGACAAGCTGCTAGGCTCCCAATCCGGACGCTCACGCGCCGGTTTATCTCCGCGAGTTCGAACGGACGCAAGCGCCGTTCAACTCGCGGTCCAGTGATCGGTGCATATGCCTCCGGGGAAAACCGGGACAGATATAGGACGCTGCATGCCATACATGCGTGCCTCGCAACATCGATTACCTCATTGATTTAAATAGACTATCCTGCATAACCGGCAGGACGTGCGCGTGCAACGCCGAGCGTGTTGAACCAGCTGATGACTGCGGCGGGAAAAAACCGGGTGCTGCGGAAGGGAGTATCAAATGACGGGAGCCGGGTGATACCCGGCTCCCGAGATCACGCCAACTACTTCTTCTTGGCTTTCTTCTTCGGTGCTTTCTTCTTTGCCATCACACGTCTCCTTTCAAGTTGACTGCGACATTGCTTGCGTGCGGCTTGCGGTCCGCACCACCATCGCATAGTCCGCGCGACTTGCACCGCTGCGCATCGCGTGTTTCCGAACTGTTCCCCGGGAAACGTATGCCTGGTGAACCCATTCTATGCCACAGTGAAAAAAAAATGCAACACCTTTGTCAATTTGATTTGACAATGGAATGTTGCGTGTGCTTTTGCTGCAACAATAAACGGCGCGGGATCGCGATGATCAGACGCGCGAGATTGTCGCCAGCGCGCCGGATCAAGGCAGAAGCATTTCGCGTGCCATCAGCTCGGAAACCGCTTCGCGCTCGCGGACCAGGTGCGCCTGCGCGCCGTCGACCATGACTTCCGCAGCGCGCGGGCGGGTGTTGTAGTTGGAGCTCATGCTCATGCCGTAGGCGCCGGCCGTCATGATCGCGAGCAAGTCTCCTTCGTTGAGCGCCAGCGTGCGCGCGTGCGCGAGGAAGTCGCCGCTCTCGCACACCGGGCCGACGATCTCGTAGATCTTGCCGCCATCCGCGGCAGCGACCGGCAATACTTCGTGCCAGGCATCGTAGAGCGCCGGCCGCATGAGGTCGTTCATCGCCGCGTCCACCACCGCGAAATTCTTGTCACGGCCATGCTTGAGATATTCGACGCGGGTGAGCAGCAGCCCGGCATGACCGACCAGCGCCCGCCCGGGCTCGAGCAGCAGCTTCAGGGCGCGGTTGCCCAGGCGCTCCGACAGCGCGCGGGCGTAGTCCGCGACTGCCGGCGGCGACTCATCCCGGTAACGGATCCCGAGGCCGCCGCCGATATCGATATGCGTGAGCGGGATGCCCCCGGCGCTCAGGCGGTCGGCAAGCTCCAGCACGCGGTCGAGGGCGGCCACGAACGGAGCCACGTCCGTCAACTGCGAGCCGATATGGCAACCGATCCCGGTGACGGCGATGTGCCGCATCGAGCGCGCTTTCCGGTACAGCCCGAGCGCGTCCTCGTAGGCGATGCCGAACTTGTTCTCCTTCAACCCGGTGGCGATGTAGGGATGGGTGCGCGGGTCCACGTCGGGATTGACGCGCAGGCTCACCGCCGCGGTCTTCCCGGCCTGCGCTGCCACGGCTTCCAGCCGGACGAGTTCGCCCTCTGACTCGGCGTTGAAGCACAGGATGCCCGCCGCCAGCGCCTGCCGCATTTCCTCGGCCGTTTTGCCGACGCCGGAGAACACTACCTTGCGCGGGTCGCCGCCGGCCGCGAGCACACGCTGTAATTCGCCCCCGGACACGATGTCGAAACCGCTGCCCAGGCGGGCGAGCAAGTTGAGCACGGCGAGCGTGGAATTGGCCTTCACCGCATAGCAGACCAGGTGGTCGCGGCCGGCGAACGCGGTGTCGAAGGCGCGCCAAGCTTCCGTCAGCGCGGCGCGCGAGTAGACGTAGCATGGAGTGCCGTAGCGCTCGGCGATCTGGGAGAGCGCCACTTTTTCAGCGTGCAGCTGGTTGCCGATGTAGCCGAAATGGCTCACAAACCCTCGGAGTTTTTCTCGTCCTGCGCCGGGGTGGGCTGTGGCGCGGGCTTTTGCGCCTCGGGTTTCGATTTGGGCAGGTACAGCGGGCCTTTGTAGCCGCACCCGGCGAGCAGCGCGGCTACGAGGATCAGAATGAGCGTGTCGCGCATGGTCGGCGGCGGGGGATCGTGGAAAATATTAGCACAGGAATTTGTCGGGCTCCGCCTGCAACATATTCATTATCGGTATTTCAATAAGCATTCTGTGGGAAGGCAAAGTCACACAGAATGCTTGCTGATGCGCTGCACTTCGCCTTCGATCCAGTCCTCGACCCTGCGATTGATTTCCTCGGGAGCCAGCCCCCGCGTTTCGATCGGGACGCCGATGCTAACCGTGATCGTGCCTGGGTACTTGAGGAACGCGTTGCGCCGCCAGATTTCGCCCGAGTTGAGCGCGACCGGCACCACCGGCGCCTCCGTTTTCGACGCCAGCCAGGCCCCGCCGGCGCGGTACTCGCGGCGCGCGCCGGGCGCAACGCGCGTGCCTTCCGGGAAGATCACGATGCAGAGGCCGCGCGCGAGACGGTCGCGTCCCTGCTCGAGCATCTGGCGCAGCGCGCGCGCGCCGGAACCGCGGTCGATCGCGATCGGGTCGAGCATCGAGAGGCCCCAGCCGAAGAACGGGATCCACAGCAATTCGCGCTTCACCACCCACGCCTGCGGCGGGAAGATGACCTGGAAGGCGAGCGTCTCCCACGCCGACTGATGCTTGGAGAGGATGATGCAGGGATGGCGCGGGACATTTTCAGCGCCGATTACCCGGTAGCGGATGCCGCAGATCCTCTCCGCTGCTGCGACCAGGAGCCGTGCCCAGCCGGAAATCACGCGATAACGGGTGGGCGGAGCGAAAGGGAAGGTGAGTAGCGCAACCAGCGCGTAGGGTGGAGTGATAACGAGCTGGAACAGCGCGAACAGCGAGGAGCGCAGTGCGACGCCGGGCGTCATCTAAGAAGGGATGTTATTGCCTCGGCAAGGTTCTTGAAGACCTGGGTGCCGGGCGGCAGCTTGCCCTCGCGCCGGGTCATTTCGCCCTTGCCGGTGAGCACCAGCATCGGCTGGCCGCCGACCGCCGCCGCGGCTTCGAGGTCGCGCTGTGAGTCGCCGATGCAGGGGATGCCCTTCAGGCTCGTGTTGAAGCGCCGGCCGATCTCCTCGTACAGGCCGGGCTTGGGCTTGCGGCAGCGGCAGTTGGCCTCCTGGGCGTGCGGGCAGAAGAACACGGCGTCGATGCGCCCGCCCGCCTGGCCGACCGCCCGGTGCATCTTGTCGTGGATGGCGTTCAACGTGGCCATCTCGAACAGCCCGCGCCCCACGCCGGCCTGGTTGGTCGCCACCACCACCTGGTAGCCCGCCTGGGTGAGCTGCGCGATCGCGTCCAGGCTCCCGGGAATGGGCTTCCATTCGCCGGGGCTCTTGATGTAGGCGTCGCTGTCGAAATTGATGACGCCGTCGCGGTCGAGGATGACTAACTTCATGGTGAGTAGTGAGTGGTGAGTGGTGAGTAGTTAACAGCGAGTCGGGGCATGGTGGTTTTTGTCTAATCACTAATCACTAATCACTAATCACTATTCACGAATCACTGTCTTTAGGCG
>CAYYZZ010000102.1:0-8725 GCA_964476235.1 uncultured Streptomycetaceae bacterium
GACCGCACCGGCAAGGAAGCCGGCGCCCTCATGCCGAGCGGCACCATGACCAACCTGGTCGCCATGCTCACCCACGCCCAGCGCGGCGGGGAAGTGCTGCTGGAGGACGGCTCGCACACGCTGAACGCCGAGCTGGGCGGCATCGCCAGCGTGGCCGGCCTCTTCTACCGCGGCATCCCCGGCAAGCGCGGCGCGATGGACCTGGAAGTGCTGCGCGAAACGATACGGCCCGTCACCCGCCAGCACATGGGCACGGCGCTCGTGTGGATGGAGAACACCCACAACCGGGCCGGCGGCGCGGTGCTGCCGCTCGCGCACATGCAGGCGGTATACGGGCTCGCGCGGGAGAAAGAGATACCGGTGCACCTGGACGGCGCGCGCATCTTCAACGCAGCAATTTCGCTGGGCGTACCGCCCAGCGAAATTGCTAAATATTCAGATTCAATCTGCTTCTGTGTCTCGAAGGGACTTTCCGCGCCCGTGGGCTCCATACTCTGCGGCAGCGCGCCGTTTATCGAGCGTGCGCGCACCCACCGCCGCATGGTCGGCGGCAACATGCGCCAGGCCGGGCCGCTCGCCGCCGCCGGCATCGTCGCGCTCGAGACCATGGTGAACCGCCTGCCCGAGGACCATCAGACGGCAAAACGGCTGGCGGAAGGCTTCCACCGCATCGACGCGAGCCTGTGCGACCCGAAGAACGTCGAAACCAACCTGGTACGGGTGGATTTGAAGAAAAGCGGCCGCCGCGCGGCGCAGTGGTCGGCGGATCTCAAGACGAAAGGCGTGATGGTCGCGCCGGCGGACACCTGGACGCTGCGCTTCGTCACCCACCGCCACATCTCGGCCCCGGACGTGGATGCGGCCGTCAGCGCCTTCGCGAACCTCTGGAAGAAGACCTGAACCGCCAAGACGCCAAGCCCGCCAAGAACAACCAGACCAATAATTGAACCGCGGAGACACGGAGAGAAGCACTTCTATTCGATCCGTTATTTGCGTTCTGGAATTTGCTTCTCCCCGCGGCTTTGCGGTTCGACAGTGTTTGGTTCGATATTCTGAGTTTTTTTCGCTTGGCGTATTGGCGGTTCCATGGGCTCTAGCACGCAATACCGACCCAGCCGCACCGAGCTGCTGGCTGCCGCCGGCAAGACGATCCCGGATGTCATCGGGAGGGATCTGCGGGTGCTGTTCTGTGGCATCAATCCCGGGCTGTACTCGGCGGCGACGGGCCACCATTTCGCGCGCCCGGGCAATCGTTTCTGGCCGGCTCTGCATGCGGCCGGCTTCTCCGAGCGTCTGCTGCATCCGTCCGAAGAGCGGCTGTTGCTGCGATCGGGTTACGGCATCACCAACCTCGTGGCCCGCTCGACGGCCACCGCAGACGAACTGGCGCCGAGCGAGTTCATCGCGGGTTCCCGGCGCCTGGCGGCGAAAGTCAGGCGCTACCGGCCGCGCGTCCTCGCCGTGCTCGGCGTCGGCGCGTACCGGACGGCGTTCGCGCGGCCGCGTGCGACGCTGGGGCGCCAGCCGGAGGAGCTGGCCGGCGCCGTGCTGTGGGTGCTGCCCAATCCCAGCGGCCTCAACGCCCACCATCAGCTGCCCGACCTCGTGCGCCTGTTCCGCGCGCTGCGGAAGGCAGTGGAAGCCGGACGACCTCGGCGACGCGGCTAGATGATCTTCTTGCGGATGTAGGTCACGGCGATCTCCGCAACGATCACCACCGCGAAGATCGTGATCAGCATCAGCGCTACGCGATCCCACTGGAACAGGTCCATCGCCCCGTTGATCGCCATGCCGATGCCCCCGGCGCCGACCAGGCCCAGCACCGCCGATTCGCGCACGCTGATGTCCCAGCGGAAGAGGGCTATCGCCCAGAACGCCGGCTCGACCTGCGGCCAGTAGCCCTTGATGAAGATGGATGGCCACGGCGCGCCGGCGGCCTTGAGCGCCTCGATCGGGCCGGGGCGGGTCTCCTCCAGCGCTTCGCCAAAAAGCTTGCCGACGAAGCCGATCGAGCGGAACGCGATCGCCATGGTGCCCGCGAGCGCGCCGGGGCCAAAGATCGCGACGAACAGCAGCGCCCACACCAGGGAGTTGACCGAGCGCGAGGACACCAGCATCAGCCTCGCGAAATAATTAAGCCAGGCGTTCGGCGTGATGTTGTTGGCCGCGAGCAGCCCCAGCGGCAGCGCCATGATGATCGCGAGTATCGTGCCCAGCGTCGCGATGTGCAGCGTCTCGATCAGCGCGTCGTGCACACCGCCGGGATAGTACGACCACGCGATCGGCCACATGCGCTTGAACAGGTCGGCCATCTGCTCCGGCGCGTCGTAGAGAAACTCCGGGATGATCTGCACCGTGCGCAGGCTCACCACGATCGCGGACACCAGGCCGAAGTAGAGCGCGAAACGACCGAGCCGCTCCCTCGGGGTATAGCGTCGCCACTCGCGATGGACGCTGCTCGCAGCGTCCATTACGAAAGACTCAATAGTCGATTCATATCTGCGTTCATCTGCGTTTATTTGCGGCGTGTGATCGGCGCTTCTCACTGATACAACTTTTTTATCCAGTTCTGCAGCGCCTCGCTCACCATGATCAGCGCGATGATCGCCAGCAGGATCGTGAGCAGGTAGTCGTAATCGAACTTCTGGAACGCGGCGAACATGGTGCCGCCGATGCCTCCCGCGCCGACGATGCCGACCATGGTGGAATTGCGCAGGTTGGAGTCGAACTGATAAGTCGCGAAGCCGACGAAGCGCGTGAGCACCTGCGGCATCACGCCGTAGGTGATCACGTTCATGAACGACGCGCCGGTCGCCCGGATCGCCTCGACCTGCTTCAGCGAGATCTCCTCGATCGCCTCGGCGAACAGCTTGGCGATGAAGCCGATGGAGGCGACGGTCAGCGCGAGGATGCCCGCCAGCGCCCCGAAGCCGACCGCTTTCACGAACAGGATGGCGATGATCACCTGGTGGAAGGAGCGGCACAGCGCGATGAAGAGCCGCATCGGCCAGGTTATCCAGGGCGGCATGAGGTTACGCGCCGCGAATAGCCCGATGGGAAGCGAGAGCAGGATGCCGAGCGCGGAGGCTATGACCGCAATCTCGATCGTTTCGTAAAGCCCGCGCGCCATCAGCGCCATCTTGTCCGCCGCTGTGTCGGGTGGCAGCATGCGTCCGATGAACTTCACGCCGTTCTCGAGTCCGAGCACGAACCGGTCCCACGTGACGTCGAGGATGGACGTCGCGTAGAGCGCGTAAGCCGCCAGCGCGAACCACGCGAGCCGCGCCGGCCAGTTCGGCGGGAACGCCGGCGGACGGTCATGTGTAACCTGACCGGTACTCATCCCGGCGAGTCAGTGATGAGTACGGGGTGAGGAATATAGGCGCTCATTGGCTGGGGTTCAGCGTTTCTCGTTCATCATTCATCACTCATCATTCATCATTCATCATTGATCTACTCCAGCCAGTCCTCGCCGCCGTAGATCTGCTTCAGGTGGTCGTCGGTCAGCCCCCCGGGCGGGCCGTCATACACCACGTTGCCATCCGACATGCCGATGACGTGCGTGGCGAAGCGCTTCGCGAGCGGCACGTTGTGGATGTTAAGGATCACGGGGATGCCGCGGCCCTCGGTGAGACTCACCAGCAGCTCCATGATCTCTACCGACGTTTTCGGATCGAGCGAGGACGTGGGCTCATCCGCGAGCAGCAGCTCCGGGCGCTGCATGATGGCCCTGGCGATGCCGACGCGCTGGCGCTGCCCCCCGGAGAGCGCATCCGCGCGCTGATTGGCAAACTGCGTGAGGCCAACGCTATCGAGCAACTCCCACGCGGCGTTGATGTCTTCCTGCGGGTACTTCCTCAGCCAGGCCTTGAGCGGCGATACGTAGCCGAGCCGGCCGGAGAGCACGTTCTCCATCACCGTCAGGCGCTCGACCAGGTTGTACTCCTGGAACACCATGCCGATGCGGCGGCGCGCCCCACGCAACGCCTGCCCGCGCAGCTTCGCCAGATCGACGCCGTGGAACAGGATCTCACCTGCGCTGGGTTCGACCAGGCGGTTGATGCAGCGGATCAGCGTGGACTTGCCGGTGCCCGAGGGGCCGATGACCGCGGTGATGCCGCGGTCCGGAAACGTGATGCTGATATCGCGCAGGACCGGAACACCGCGCCGGTACTCCTTGCGCAGCCCGCGGATCACGAGCGATGCGTCGCCCGCGTCCGCCGCCGGGGATGAAGTCTGACTCACCTCAATGACTTCTCATACAGCGACGCGGGGGTGCGGGGGCTCGGGAAGGGTGCCACGGAAGGGGCCCGAGCCCCTGCTCCTATCGGTGCCCGAACCCCTGCTCATTACCCTGTTACTTTTTCTTCGCTTCGAGCGCTTTCTGCCGTGCAGCCGCCTCGCGGGCGGACTCCTTCTCATGCGCAGCACGGTTGAATGGCGTCCCTGTTTCCTCGGCGATCTTGCGCACAACCGCCCAGTCCTTCTGGTAGGTGATCGGGAAGAAGCGGTCGGCGCCGCCAAAAGTCTTCTGCATCTCCGGCGGGAAACGGTAGTCGTAGAAGCATTGGGTGAGCTTTTTGGCGAAGTCGGGAGCGAGGTCGTGCGCATAGGCGAACGACGAGGTCGGGAACAGCGGGCTGCGATAGATGATGCGGTAGTCGTCGGCCTTGACCTCGCCGCGCGAAGCCATGCGGGTGAACACGTCGGAGGCGACCGGCGCAGCATCATAGTCCCCCGACTCGACGCCTTTCACCGACTGCCCGTGACCGCCCGAGAACAGCACCTTGTAGTCCTTGTCCGGCACCAGACCTTCCGGCGGGAACAAAACCTGCGGCGCAAGATGACCGGAGTTGGACGACGGCGAGGTGTGCGCCACCTTCTTGCCCTTGAGATCGGCGACCTTCTGATAGGGACTGTCCTTCTTCACGATCATGATCAGGTTATAGCCTTGCAGCTCTTTCTCGGTGCCCTTGATGGCGAACGGCACTGCGCCCGCAAGGTTGACCGCGAAACCGGTCGGTCCGGTGGAGAAGCCGCCGACGTGCAGCCGTCCCGCGCGCATCGCCTCGATCTCGGCCGCGTTCGACTGCACCGGAAAATAGACGATCCGCTTGCCGGTGCACTTGCCGAGGTAGTCGAGGAACGGCTTGAACGCGGTTTCGTACACCGCGGCGTCCTCCACCGGCGTGTAGGTGAACACCAGCGTGGAGGGATTCTTCCAGCGCTTGGGGTCCTTCGGCGTGTCGGCGACGAGGTCCTTGTTCTCGTCGCAGTAGAGCGTGTCGAGCTGGCCGCGGTTCTTGCAGTCGTCGGCCTGCGCGAATGCCAGGAGGCTTGCGGCGCCCAACGTTGCCGCAAGCAGTACGCGCGCCACTGTGGACAGAATTATTCTCATTGATGTCCTCCTTGAGAGGCAGATGGAACTGATGGAAAGCGCGTGGAGAGAAACCCTTCTGAATTATAGAGGCGAAATCGGCAACGCATGCGACCGGACCTCCACGAATGCCCGGCGCTTTCCATTAACGCACTCTTTTTGAAGGGAAATTTTCCTCTATCTGGTCCTGGAAGAAGCTCCCCGGCGAGGGCGCGCTCATGAACCGCCGATGGACTTCGGGAGAAACGCCGGAATACTGCACGATGGACCCGCCGGAAAACTCGATCTCGAGGAGTTGCTTGCCCGCGTCGTAGCCGACCGAGCGGATCGTGGAGGCGTTGACGCGCTTGCGTTCCACGTAAGACCGGAGAGCGTGAGTGGTGAGCCGTGAGTAGTGCGTGGAAAAACCCGGCTTTGCGAATCACGACTCACGAATCACGATTCACGCCTTTAGCGGCGTTCGCCGAGAAACGCCGCCGGCTCGTCGCTGACGGGCCTAGGGCTTGCTGCCCATCGGGAACGGCCAGGCGCCGGGTATGACGACCGGGTGCGCCATCGGAGCGGCGGTCGCCGGCTTGGCGGCGGCCGGCTTGCGTTTCACGGCCTTGCGCTTCGCGTCGGGCCTGCGTCGCGCCACCTTTTTCTTTTTCTTGGCCGCCCTTTTCTTGCCGGCTCGCTTCTTCGCTTTCGCCATTCAGTCCTCCAGTCGGTTGCCCACGCGGCGGCGGCTCGACTCAACGGCTTAATGCCGGGCCGCGTAGGTCCTGCTCGCCAGGTCCCGGTACAGCACCTCCGGATCGAGCTGGATGCCGCCGGTCCAGGTCGGCGCGTTCGACACCGGGTCGATCGCGACGCGCGCGAAGGTCTCCTCATCGGAGATCGCCAGGTACGACTCGGTCAGCACCAGGTCGCCGAGGTTGACGCTGCCTTCCAGCCCGTCGTCGAATTTGAGCCAGAGGGTGTAGTTGCTCTCCGCGCGGCATTCGGTGATGGTGTGCATCATGCTCTGTCTGCGTCTGCGGTAACGCCGGTTCAGCAGGCTGGAACCCAATGTCGCGCCTCCCTGTTGGTTGATGTGTGCCCCCTTGCTCCAATCCGGAACATCCGTGCTAATCCCAGTTGAGCGCCCCGCCCGTCTGGTACTCGAGGACGCGCGTCTCGAAGAAATTCCGCTCCTTCTTGAGGTCGATCATCTCCGCCATCCATGGGAATGGGTTGGAGACGCCCTCGAACAGGGGCTCGAGCCCGATTTGCTGGCTGCGGCGGTTGGCGATGTAGCGCAGGTACTCCTTGAACATCCCCGCGTTCAGCCCCAGCACGCCGCGCGGCATGGTGTCCTCGGCGTAGCGATACTCGAGCTCGACGCCTTTCTTGAAGATTTCGCGCAACTCATCGCGGAAATCCGGCGTCCACAGGTGCGGGTTTTCCATCTTGATGGTGTTGATGAGGTCGATGCCGAAATTGCAGTGCATGGACTCGTCGCGCAGGATGTACTGGTACTGCTCGGCCGAGCCGGTCATCTTGTTCTGCCGCCCGAGCGCGAGGATCTGCACGAAGCCGACGTAGAAGAACAGCCCTTCCATGATGCACGCGAACACAATCAGGCTCTTCAGCAGCTTCTGGTCGGCGTCCGGCGTGCCGGTCTTGAATGCCGGATCAGTCAGCGTATCGATGAACGGGATCAGGAACTCGTCCTTGTCACGGATGCTCGCGATCTCGTGGTAGGCGTTGAACACCTCGCCCTCGTCGAGACCCAGGCTCTCGACGATGTACTGGTAGGCGTGGGTGTGGATCGCCTCCTCGAACGCCTGGCGCAGCAGATACTGCCGGCATTCGGGCGCGGTGATGTGGCGATAGGTTCCGAGCACGATGTTGTTCGCCGCCAGCGAATCGGCCGTGACGAAGAAGCCGAGGTTGCGCTTGATCAGGCGGCGCTCGTCCTCGGTCAGGCCGTTGGGGTCCTTCCACAGCGCGATGTCGCGGCTCATCTGGATTTCCTGCGGCATCCAGTGATTGGCGCAGGCGGAAAGGTATTTCTCCCACGCCCACTTGTATTTGAACGGCACCAGCTGGTTGACGTCGGTCTGGCCGTTGATGATGCGCTTGTCGGCGACGTTGACGCGGCGCAGCTGCGCGTCGACTTCCGGCTGCGGCGCGGGCGCGCGCGCGGCGGGTTGAAGCCCGGGCGCGGATCCGGCGCCGATCGTCTGTTGCTCCCCGAATTGCAGCATCTTTCAGTCTCCTTTATCGTTGTTTTGGGTGGACACTTACCTCGCGCGCGGGCCGGTTCTTTATCGGTGTTATCGGTGAGACGGCCGTTTGCGCCGGTGAAGCCTTCTGTTTACTCAATCCTCAGTCCTCGATCCTCAATCCTGAATTACTGGCAGGACTCGCACTCGGAATTATCGATGGAGCAGAACTTCGCATCCGTTGCCGGTGCCGTGAGCCCGCCGTCGGTCGTTACCGCATTCAGCTGGCCGGTGGTGACGGTGGACTTCTCCGCCGAGGTCGCGCCGAGGGTGCGCAGGTAGTAGGTGGTTTTCAGCCCCCGGATCCACGCGAGCTTGTAGGTGTCGTCGAGCTTTTTGCCCGATGCGCCCGCCATGTAGATGTTGAGCGACTGCGACTGGTCCACCCACTTCTGGCGCCGCGCCGCGCACTCGACCAGCCACTTGGGCTCGACCTCGAACGCCGTGGCGTAGAGGTTGCGCACTTCCGGCGGGATGCGGTCGATCTTGGCGAGCGAGCCGTCGAAATACTTGAGATCCGCGATCATCACCTCGTCCCACAGGTTGAGCTTCTTCAAATCACGCACCAGGAACTCGTTCGCCACCGTGAACTCGCCCGAGAGGTTCGATTTCACGTAGAGGTTCTGGTAAGTTGGCTCGATGCACTGCGACAGTCCCGTGATGTTGGCGATCGTCGCGGTGGGTGCGATGGCGAGGCAGTTCGAGTTGCGCATGCCGACCTGCTGGACGCGGCGCTTGAGCCCCTCCCAGTCGAGCGTGGTGGACATGTCGCACTCGACATAGCCGCCGCGCTCCTCGGCGAGCAGCTTCAGGGTGTCGGACGGCAGGATGCCGCGATCCCACAGCGAGCCCTTGAAGGTCGAGTACGGCCCGCGTTCTTCCGCGAGGTCGGTCGAGGCCTGGTACGTGGTGTACGCGATCGCCTCCATCGAACGGTCGGAAAATTCCACCGCCGCCTGCGAGCCGTAGGGAATCCGCAGCATGTGCAGGCAGTCCTGGAATCCCATGATGCCGAGACCCACCGGCCGGTGCTTGAAGTTGGAATTGCGCGCCTTGTTGACCGAGTAGAAGTTGAGATCGATGACGTTGTCGAGCATGC
>CAYYZZ010000103.1:0-8642 GCA_964476235.1 uncultured Streptomycetaceae bacterium
CTTCGAGCTTCAGGCGGCGGCTGATATCGACGCCGATGCGGTCGAGGAGTTTCATAAATGCGTGAATCGTGATTTGTGAATCGTGATTCGATTCTTGAAGCGCGCTGCGCGCAGGGCCGGTGCAGGTTCTGGGATGAGTCGAATCACAAATCACGAATCACGAATCACGCTTTCCCGGCGTCGCGCCTACGCCGCCGCGCGCTTGTTAGCGCTCGCGGCGGCGGGCTGCGATGTGAGGTAGTCCATCGCGGCATCGGCCCCACCTTTTTTATGCGGAACCTGGGCAAGCTCCAGCCCCATCTCGATCCCGCACAAGGTTCCGCACAGCATGAGGTCGTTGAAGTCGCCGAGGTGGCCGATGCGGAACACCTTGTCGCGCAGCTTGGTGAGGCCGGAGCCGAGCGAGAGGTTGAAGCGCTCCAGCACCAGCTCGCGGAACCGGATCTCGCTGTGGCCCTCCGGCATCAGCACGGCGGTCAACGCGCTCGAGTACTCGGCGGGATTCAGGCACAGGATCTCGAGCCCCCACGCGCGCACCGCGCGGCGCGCCGCCTCGGCGTGGCGGTCGTGGCGCTTGAACACGTTCTCCAGCCCTTCTTCTTCGAGCAGGATCTTCAACGCGACGCGCAGGCCGTAGAGCAGGTTGGTCGCGGGGGTGTAGGGGAACCAGCCGTCCTTGTTGGCCGCGATCATCTCCTCCCAGTTCCAGTAGGAACGCGGGAGTTTCGCGGACTTCGAAGCCGCGAGCGCCTTGTCGGACACCGCGTTGAACGAGAGCCCGGGCGGCAGCATGAGACCCTTCTGCGAGCCGGCGACGGTCACGTCCACGCCCCACTCGTCGTGGCGGTAATCAATCGACGCAAGCGAGGAGATGGTGTCCACCATCAGCAGCGCCGGGTGTTTCGCGCGGTCGATCGCCTTCCGCACTTCGCCGATGCGCGAGGTGACGCCGGTGGACGTCTCGTTGTGCACCACGCACACCGCTTTGATCGCGCGGCCCTTGTCCTCGGCCAGCTTTGCCTCGACCGCCGCGGGATCGGCGCCGTGTCTCCAGTCGCCTTTGATGAACTCGGGCGCGAGCCCGAGCTTGTTGGCCATGGTGAGCCACAGCGTCGCGAAATGGCCGGTCTCGACCATCAGCACGCGGTCAGAGGGGGAGAGCGTGTTGACCAGCGCCGCTTCCCACGCGCCGGTGCCGGAAGCGGGAAAGATCACGACCGGCGATTTCGTCTTGAACACGTGCTTCAAGCCCGCGAGCACTTCCTTGCTCATCGCCTGGAACTCGGGGCCGCGGTGGTCCACGGTCGCGCTGTCGATCGCGCGCAGCACGCGGTCCGGCACGTTGGTGGGACCGGGAATCTGCAGGAAGTGGCGGCCAGCTTGATGCTTCATGGGTTGTCTCCCAGGATGAGGGGGCATTATAGGCCGCCGGAGGGTGATGAGTGATGGGTGATGAAGCATCCAAAGGATTAGGCGAGCGGGTGGTAAGTGTTTATCCCCCGGGGTCGAACTAACCACCCCGGCGCTTAGCGCCACCCCTTAATCAAGGAGGGGAGTGATTGCGGTTTTGGGCCACCCCTCCTTGAACAGGAGGGGGCATTTTTGCAGATATACGCCATTGGCGCATAATCTGGCATGATTGGCATCGAATAGAGGTTCACGATGGATAAGAAGGCATTTCAGGAGCTGGCCGAAAGCATCCGCTGGATGGGCAAGCACATGCGTGGCGAAACTAAAGCGGTGCGCTTGTTCGAATTTCCCGAGCCTGATGTCCAGGCAATCCGCAAGAAGACCGGCCTTTCCCAGTCCGAGTTCGCCGACATGATTCGCGTGAGTGTGAAAACGCTTCAGAACTGGGAACAAAAGCGCCGCTCACCTACGGGTCCGGCCGCCGCGCTGCTTCATATTGTTGCCAAGGAACCCCAAACCGCGGTCAAGGCGTTGCACGGCAGGAGGTCAAATTGAAGAGAACACTCAAGACCCGGGTGGGCAGCGCGGCCGCGGCGCTCGACCGCTTCGAGACGACCTGGAACAGGGCTGCGCGCGGCGAGAAGATCCCCGCAGAAGTGACGAGGAAAACAAAGGGTCAAGGTTCAAGGTACAAGGAAAACCAAACCCGCTCCAAACCCTGAACCCGTGACCGAACTCGAAGTCCTTAAGGACGTAGTGCGACGCCTCGAAGGCGCCGGTATCGGCTACAGGGTCACCGGCTTGATCGCGTTGAGCTATTACGCGCAGCCGCGGATGACGCGTGATGTTGATCTTGTCGTCGAGTGGGGCTCGCGCAACGCGCGCGAGATCGTCGCGCTGTTCCACCCGGACTATTACCTATCGGGTGAAGATGTCGGAGTTGCAGTTGCGCGACGTCCGGGCGCTCCTTGCAACGGGGGCTGACGTGGAATATCTTCGCCGCTGGGCGCCGGAGCTTTCGGTTTCCGGCCTGCTGGAGGAGCAACTAAGTGAACGACACCAGCCTTGAATTCGCGCGACTGGTTGCCGCACGCTACGCCGGCATGCGGCCGGATGAGCGTGTCCGCATCGCGACCGGGATGTTCGACACCGCACGCGAGCTGGTGATTGCATCATTTCCGCCGGGTCTTTCCCCGACGGAATTGCGCCGCCGCCTGTGCCGCCGGTTTTACGGCGAGCTTGCCGACAAGGCTTTTCCGCAATCGGGTTGATCCTTCGATTCCCGCTTCACGATTCCCGATTCACGGTTTCCTATGCGAAAAATCGCTCCCGGTGATTCAGCTCTCGCCGCCCGCCTGAAGCGGGAGGTTCGTGGCGCGGTATTGTTCGACGCGGCCTCGCGCGGGCGCTACTCGACCGACGCGTCCATCTACCAGATCGAGCCGATCGGCGTGGTGGTGCCGCGGACGGAGAAGGACGCGCTCGCCGCTTTCCGCATTGCGGTGGAGGAGGGCGTGCCGGTGCTCGCGCGCGGCGGCGGAACTTCGCAGTGCGGCCAGACCGTCGGCGCCGCGCTGGTCATAGACCACTCGAAGCATCTTAACCAGATCGTCGCATTCGACAACGACGCGCGCACGGTGACCGTGCAGCCCGGCGTCGTGCTCGACCAGTTGAATGCTTACTTGAAACCGCACGGGCTGTGGTACCCGGTGGACGTCTCGACCAGCGCGCAGGCGACGTTGGGCGGCATGGCGGGCAACAACTCGTGCGGCTCGCGCTCCATTCAATACGGCAACATGGTGCACAACGTGCGCGCGATCGACGCCGTGCTTGCCGACGGCTCCGAGTACGCGTTCGGCGAAGTGAAGGGCGCCGCCGAGGGCCCCGCCGGCTACCAGGAGCTGGTGAAAAAAATCCGCGCCATCGCCGCGCGCGAGGCGGAGGAGATCGAGCACCTCTATCCCAAGCTCCTGCGCCGCGTCGGCGGCTACAACCTGGACAGGGTGGCGCTATCTCCCGTTTTTAATATGGCGCACCTGCTGGTGGGCTCGGAGGGCACGCTCGCGTATTCGCGGCGCATCCACCTGAACCTTTCCCCGCTGCCGAAGCACAAGACCCTCGGCGTGTGCCACTTCCCGACGTTCTACCAGGCGATGGAGGCGCCGCAGCACATCGTGAAGCTCAAGCCTTCCGCCGTGGAACTGGTGGACCGCACCATGATCGGGCTTGCGCGCAGCAACCCGGCGTTCCGTGCCACGGTTGACCAGTGCGTCAGGGGAGACCCGGATGCGATCCTGCTGGTCGAGTTCGCCGGCGACGACCGCGACGAGCAGGTGCGCCGGCTGAAGCAACTGGTCGAGCTGATGGGCGACCTGGGCTTCCCGGGCGGCGTGGTCGAAGTCATCGAGCCCGGCCTGCAGCGCGACCTCTGGGAAGTGCGCAAGGCGGGACTCAACATCATGATGTCCATGAAGGGCGATGGGAAGCCGGTGTCCTTCATCGAGGATTGCGCGGTGCCGCTCGAGCACCTCGCCGAGTACACCGACCAGCTTACGCGCGTGTTCGAGAAGCACGGCACCAAGGGCACGTGGTACGCGCACGCTTCCGTCGGGTGCCTGCATGTGCGGCCGGTGCTCGACATGCGCAAGGAGGGCGCGACGCAGATGCGCGCCATCGCCGAGGAAGCGGCGGCCCTGGTAAAGAAATATAAGGGCGCTTACTCCGGAGAGCACGGCGATGGCCTGGCGCGCTCGGAGTGGATCGAGCCGTTCTTCGGGCCCAAGCTCACGCGCGCGTTCGGCGAGATCAAGGACATCTTCGACCCGAAGGGGCTGATGAATCCGGGCAAGATCGTGCGGCCGGCCAAGCAGGACGACCGCTCGCTGTTCCGCTACAAGCCGGGCTACAAAACCATCTCGATCCAGACCGCGCTCGACTGGTCCGAATATGAGGACGGCACGGGGCGCCGTGGCGACGGCTTCGCCAAAGCGGTGGAGATGTGCAACAACAACGGCCACTGCCGCAAGTTCGACGCCGGCACCATGTGCCCGTCGTACCGCGTCACGCGCGAGGAGCAGCATTTGACGCGCGGGCGCGCCAACACGCTGCGGCTCGCTCTTTCAGGACAATTGGGCCCGGATGCACTCGCTTCCGACGAGCTCCACGCCACGCTCGACCTGTGCGTCTCGTGCAAGGGCTGCAAGCGCGAATGCCCGACCGGCGTGGACATGGCGAAGATGAAGGTGGAGTTCCTCCATCACTACAGGAAGCGACACGGCTTGCGGCTCAAGGACCGGCTGATCGCGTACCTGCCGCGGTATGCTCCTCTTGCCTCGCGCCTTTCGCCTCTCGTGAACGTGCTGCAGCGCGCGGCGAAGGGCTTCCTCGGCTTCGCGGCGCAGCGTTCGCTGCCGGAATGGCACGGCGATTCGTTCAAGGACGCCGCCCCTCACCCCAACCCTCTCCCCAGAGACGGGGAGAGGGGGTCTTTTGAGTCCCCTCGCGCCCAGTTAGGGGAAAAGGTTGGGGTGAAGGGGTCTTCTGAATCCCCTCGCCCCCAATCGGGGGAGAGGGATAGGGTGAGGGGGAAACACAACCACCCCCATCCCAACCTTCCCCCTGAGGGGGCAGGTGAGTCGAGCCGCGAGGCGGTATTATTGATTGACACCTTCAACCGCTACTTCGAGCCCGAGAACGCGCGCGCCGCCGCGGCGGTGCTCGCCGCGGCGGGCTACGCCGTTCGCCTGCCGCATGCCGCGGACGGCGGCCGCCCGCTCTGCTGCGGCCGCACCTTCCTTGCCGCCGGCCTGGTGGACGAGGCAAAGGTGGAGGCGCGCCGCATGATCGAGACGTTGAAGCCGTACGTCGAGCGCGGCGTGCCGGTGGTGGGGCTGGAGCCGTCCTGCCTGCTGGGCCTGCGCGACGAGTTCCTCTCCATGCTGCCCGGCGCGGAGTCGGCGAAGCTCGGCATGAACGCGTTCCTGTTCGAGGAATTCCTCGCGCGCGAGCATGCAGCGGGGCGCCTCAAGCTCGATTTGAAGCCGCTGCCGCAGAAGAAGGCGCTGCTGCACGGCCATTGCCACCAGAAGGCCTTCGCCGTGATGCCCGACGTCGAGCGCGCGCTGAAGCTCGTCCCCGGCCTGGCGGTGGAGACGATCGAGTCGAGCTGCTGCGGCATGGCGGGCGCTTTCGGCTACGAGGCCGCGCACTACGAAGTTTCGATGAAGATGGCCGAGCTGTCGCTGCTGCCCAGGGTAAGGAAGGCGGGCGCCGACGAACTGATCGTCGCCGACGGCACCAGCTGCCGCCATCAGATCCGCGACGGCAGCGGGCGCGAGGCGATACACGTAGCGCGGGTTCTTGAGAGGGCGCTCGTATGACAACCGTCGCTCGTCAGCCGTCACCCGTCACTCCGGTTGACGCCGGTCTCCCGTTGATTCTCAAAGCGCTGGAGTTCGCCGCGTTGAAGCACCGCGACCAGCGCCGCAAGGACGCGCTGGCCTCGCCCTACATCAACCACCCCATTGCGCTCGCGAACTTGCTTGCGCGCGAGGGCGACGTGTCCGACCCGGTGGTGCTGGCGGCGGCGCTGCTGCACGACACGGTGGAAGATACCCAGACGACGCCCGCCGAGCTGCGCGAGGCGTTCGGGGAGAAGATAGCCGGCATCGTCGAGGAAGTGACCGACGACAAGAACCTGCCCAAGGCCGAGAGAAAGCGCCTGCAGGTGGAGCACGCGGCGCACATCAGCCGCGAGGCGAAGCTGGTCAAGCTCGCCGACAAGATCTGCAACGTGCGCGACGTCGCCAACCACCCGCCGGCCAAGTGGGACCTCACCCGCCGGCGCGAATATTTCGAGTGGGCGAAGGCGGTGGTGGACCGGATGCGCGGGACGCACCCGGTGCTCGAGCGCCGCTTCGATGAAGCTTATGCGCTCAAGCCGTGACGATTACCGTCAGAGAGAAATCTTGTACTTCGCGGCAACAGCCTTGAAGCGCTCGATCTCGCTCTTCAGAAACCTGCCGAACTCGTCCGGCGAGAGCGTGTAGATGTCGGCGCCCAGCCCCACCAGGCGATCGCGCAGCTCGGGCGTGGCAACGGCCTGCCGAACGGCCTCGTTCAGCCGGTTGACGATCTGCGGCGGCGTGCCCGAGGGGGCGAAGAGGGCGTACCAGTTGCTGATGTTCACGTGCGGGTAGCCGAGGTCCTTCATCGAAGGGATGTCCGGGAACAGCGTCGTGTGATCGGCGCTGGTGACCGCGAGCGCGCGCAGCTTGCCGCTCTTGAGATGCGGGACCAGCACCGGCAGGTCGGCAACCATCGCCTGCGCGTGGCCCGCGATCACGTCCGTCACCGCGGGGCCCGCGCCCTTGTACGGCACGTGCGTGACCTTGAGCTTCGCCGCGTCGGCGAGCATCTCCAGGGCGAGATGCGTATTGCTGCCCGCGCCCGTCGACGCGAACACCAGCTGGTTCGGACGCGCCCTCACCAGCGCGACGAAATCCTTGAGCGCGCGGGCGGGAAAGCTGGGCGTCACGACCAGGATGTCCGGCACCTTGATGACCGGCGTCACCGGCGCGAGGTCGGTCACCGGGTTGAACGGCATCTTCGCGTAGACCGCGGGATTGATCGCGACCGTGCTCGACGTCGGCATCAGCAGCGTGTGGCCGTCGGGCCTGGATTTCACCACGTGGTCGGCGCCGATCATGCCGTTCGCGCCGCCGCGGTTATCGACGATCACTTGCTGGCCCAGCAGCTCGGTGAGCCGGACCGAGAGATGGCGAGCGGTGATGTCGGTCGGGCCGCCAGCGGGGAACGGGACCACGATCCAGATCGGGGATTTCGGCACCCACTGCGCCGGCGCAACGGGAGCAAACCCCGCTGCGATCAGCAACGTCGCGATACCAAGATACCTTTTCATTCTGGATTCTCCTCGGATGATGGCAAAGCGATCATTCTAGGACAAGCCGGCACTTAGAAGACGGCGGACGACGGACGACAGACGAATGATTGCAGGTAGCTTATACCGGGGGCGCGGGATTTTGCTAAAGTGGCGGGGTAAAGCAAAGGCAAAAGGCAAAAGGCAAAAGGGAAAAATGGAGGATGACATGAAAATTGAACCCAAAAACTTCCTAGTACGGCACTTTCCCTTTTCCCCTTTTCCCTTTTGCCTTATGGCGGCGGCGCTGCTCGCGCCCGCCATCGTCGCGGCACAGGCGTACCCGGTGAAGCCGGTGCGCATCATCGTCGGCTTCACCCCCGGCGGCGGCAACGATGTCATCTCGCGCCTGGTCGCCAACAAACTGACCACAGCCTTCGGCCGGCAGTTCGTGGTGGAGAACCGCCCGGGTGCGGGCGGGATGATCGGCGCGGAGATCGTGGCCAAGTCGCCGCCCGACGGCTACACGCTGTTTCTCGCGGGGGTCGCAACCCACGCGGTCAACCCGAACCTGCAGAAGAACGTCCCGTACGACCCGGTGAAGGATTTCGATCCGGTGTGCCTGATGGCCTCCGCGCCATCCCTGCTGGCGGTCCATCCGACGCTGCCGGCGCGCTCGGTGAAACAGTTCATCGCGCTCGCCCGCGCGCGGCCGGACGATATCAACTACGCGTCGAGCGGACACGGCAGCTCGGCCCAGCTCGCCACCGAGCTGTTCAAGTCGATGACGAAGACGAAGTTGCAGCACGTTCCGTACAAGGGCATCGGCGCCGCGCTGAACGACCTGCTGAGCGGGCAGGTGCAGGTGATGTTCAACGCCGCCGCCTCGCTGCTGCCGCACACCCGGTCAGGCCGGTTGCGGGCGCTCGGCGTCGGCTCGGTGCAACGGGTCGCGGCGATCGCGGACGTGCCGACTATCGCCGAGTCCGGCGTGCCCGGCTACCAGGCGGGGTCGTGGTACGGGTTCGCGGCGCCGGCCGGCACGCCGCGGGCGATCATCAACAGCCTGAGCAAGGAAACCGCCGCCGCTATCAAGTCGCAGGACATTTCCTCGAAGCTCTCGTCCGAGGCCGTGCTGCCGATCGGCAGCACGCCCGAGGAATTCGCCGCTCACATCAAGGACGAGCTCGCGCGCATCGGCAAGGTGATACGCGAAGCGGGCATCACCATGGAGTGATGGGCGATGCCCGAGGAACAAGATACAAGGAACAAGGTTCAAGGTACGGCGCCCAATCTAAAGAACCTTGAACCTTGAACCTTGAACCTTGAACCTTGAACCTTGAACCTTGAACCT
>CAYYZZ010000104.1:0-8624 GCA_964476235.1 uncultured Streptomycetaceae bacterium
AAATCGGTGAAGGAAAGCATCAAGGAAAACGTCGGCGATGCGGTGATTACCACCAGGATAAAAGCCGAGTATGCCAAAGATAAGGACGTCAGCGCGCTGAAAATAAGAGTCGATACCGACGACAAGGGTGTCGTGACGCTGAGCGGCAATGCCAAAAGCAAGGCGGAAGCGGACAAGGCCGTCAAGATTGCGCGCGATACCAAAGGCGTGTCTTCGGTCAAGAACGAAATCAAAGTTCAAGCCAAGTAATACCCGGATAGCAACATACCAGGCGCTGATTCAAGTTTTCAACTCAAACAAGACGGATTTGCAGACATGGGAGAGCGAGGGCGGTAGTCCTCGTGCCGCCCGCCGTCGTGAAGCCGCCGTCCTGATCTGCGGCATCAAGCGCGGCGTGGGGTCGGTCGGGGCCGCGCACCACGCTACTAAGAGTCGGTCACGCGGTCTGGGAGGGGGGAAACGGCAGCAGGCGGTCGAACTCTTTCTTGACCACTGCGTAGCACTCGCATACCCGTTTCTCCAGCTTCGGGCGGTCGAGAACGGTGATGTGGCCGCGACTGTAATGAATCAACCCGGCCGCTTGCAGGTGGCCGGCGGCCTCCGTGACGCCCTCGCGGCGCACCCCCAGCATGTTGGCGATCAGCTCCTGAGTCATGGAGAGCTCGTTCGAGGACAAGCGGTCCAGGCTCAACAACAGCCAGCGGCACAATTGCTGTTCCACCGTATGGTGCCGGTTGCACACCGCGGTCTGCGCCATCTGCGTAATCAGCGCCTGCGTGAAACGCAGCGCCGAGTGTTGCAACTGTCCGCCCAGCGCGAATTCCCTTTTCAAAATGCTCGCCTTGAGCCGGTAGCCGTAACCGGCGCTTTGCACCACCGCCCGGCTGGGCGTGCTTTCGCCACCCATGAACAACGCGATGCCGACCAGACCCTCGTTGCCGGTGATCGCGATTTCCGCCGATGCGCCGCTTTCCATGACGTAGAGCAGCGAGACGATGCTGGTGGACGGGAAATACAGGTAGCCCATCTGGCCGCCGGACTCGTAGACCGCCCATCCCAGCGGCATCGGCACGAGTTCCAGATCGGGCAGCAGGCGCGCGTAATCCGCCGCGGGAAGAGCGGCAAGCAAATGATTTTGCGTGGGGCTGTGTCTTCCGGATACGGCGGGCGTGTTATGCATGGGCGCAACGCTTGATGGTGGAAACGACAAACCCCAAACCCGAATCTCGTTCGAGCTTCCTATCAAACACATTTTACGCCTTCTGTATGCTGGCGCACAGAGCCGCTTGGAGCGGATGTGAATAATTCAATCTATTCAATCTCCTCCCCCCGCCAATTACCTCCTCCTTAATCCTTGATGATTGGCGGATTCCGGCCCCCGGGCCGCTTGATGTCCGGGGGCCTTTTTCGTGGCGGACATCCGATCGCCTCATTTCGCCCGCTTAAGCTATGTACGCCAGCGCACAGCGGATTCTGGAGTGGGCCGGGACAATTGCCAAACGATTGACGACGTCCGGGACGAGCGACGAGCTTCAATAATATCCCGGCGCGGCGGTAATGTGCCTAACAAGGAGCCAGTCCAATGAAGCACCTGCTTCCACCCTTGCCGTATGAACATGCGGCGCTCGAGCCGCACATCGACGCGCGCACCATGACGCTGCATCACGACAAGCATCACGCGTCGTACGTGGCGAACCTGAATTCAGCGCTGGAAAAATATCCGGAATTGCGCGATCGCACGGCGATCTGGCTGTTGCTCAACCCGAGCAAGATACCGGAAGAAGCACGCACGGCTGTGCGCAATAACGCGGGGGGACACGTAAACCACAGTATGTTGTGGCGGGCCATGTCTCCAGACGGAGGTGGTGAACCCACAGGCGCGCTTGCCGACGCGATCAAACGTGATTTCGGCAGCCTCAAACAGTTCAAGGCCCGGTTCGACGAAGCGGGTGAGAAGTTGTTCGGATCCGGGTGGGTCTGGCTGGCGAGAACGCAGCAGGACGGCGGCAGGCTCCAGGTCTACACCACATCCGGTCACGACAATCCCCTGATGCAAGGGCACTTCCCCATTCTGCTCAACGACGTCTGGGAACATGCCTACTACCTTAAATATGAAAACCGGCGCGCCGACTATTTGAAGGGCTGGTGGCCGGTGGTGAATTGGAAAGAGGCTGCCGGCCGGTTTGAGCATTCCGATCACCGCGCTGAGGGTAGTTGGGAGAGCGAAGGCGGACCTCTTCTCAAAGCAACAACGTGATCGACGCCTCGGGCACCCGTGCATAAAGTCTCTCTCATTGTTGCGCCGATGCAGTAGACATTCGTCAACAAAAATCCCATGGCGGTCCTTATGGAAAAGAAATCGCTTCTCACCGACGTTCAAACGTTGCGTCAGCATGCCCGCCAGCACATCGATGAAGGCGCGGTGACCGCCGGTTACGGCGCTGACCGCAAGATTGTACTGAAACTGCTCAACGAGGCGCTTGCCACGGAAATCGTCTGTGTCCTGCGCTACCGGCGCCATCATTTCATGGCCAAGGGGATCCAGGCGAAAGGCATTGCCGATGAATTCCTCGTGCACTCGAACGAGGAGCAGGGACATGCGGACCAGATCGCCGACCGCATCGTACAGTTGGGCGGCGAGCCGGATTTCTCCCCGGACAGCCTGGCGAGCCGAAGCCATGCGGAATACGTCGAAGGCAAGTCGCTGGTAGGCATGATCAAGGAGGACCTGGTGGCGGAGCGCATCGCCATCGACAGCTACCGCGACTTTATCCAGTATCTCGGCACCCAGGATTCGACCACGCGCCGCATGCTGGAAACCATCCTTGCCGTGGAAGAGCAACATGCGGACGAGCTGTCCGGCCTGCTGGAAGACCTGCCTTCGGGGCTGAAAAAGAAGCTGAGCGCTAAATTCAAATCTTGAGGTTATGGTAGGCATGGAACGGGCCGCTGCTTCAATCACAAACGTTCGGAGGTAAATGCATATGAGCACCACAAAAATCATTGGAATACTGCTGATCGCAGCAGGTGTCTTGGGGTTGATATACGGTGGCTTCAGTTACACCAAAGAGACCCACACCGCGAAGCTGGGCCCGCTGGAGCTCAAGGTCCAGGAGAAGGAAACAGTCATCGTCCCGGTCATCGCAAGCGCGGGAGCGATTGCGCTTGGCGTGTTCCTGATCGTTGCAGGCAGAAACAAATAACCGACACTTCACGCGGCCGGCCGCCGGGATTTCTCAGTTCGCACCCGGCGGAAGCCAGCCGCGCGCAGCAGATCCGGGCGCTGTTGCCGACCGTGATGCCGCTCTACGATGCCGCGCCGCGGCGCGGCTGACCGTAAAGTTATCTGCTCAACACCGCCCGCGCGCGCTGCTTATTCCGCGGACCGCGCCGATGTCTTCACGGTAGAGGCCGCGAATGCTCTTTACCGCAATGCGGTCGAAGATGCGCGCGCAGGTCGTGTTGAGCAGGCGCTCAGCGCGCTGCGGCCGCTGGTCGAGCGTTCGCCGGAGCGCCAGGACATGCTCGGCGATTACGCGGTCGTGCTCGGCTGGGCCGTCGATGGGGAACAGGAGACGACATGAACGCTACACAGCAGCTTCACGATCTGGGCCAAAGCCTCTGGCTTGACAACATTACGCGCGCGCTGCTGACGAGCGGCACACTCGCCCGCTATATCAGGGAGTTTGCGGTGACGGGGCTCACCTCCAATCCCACCATCTTCGATCAGGCCATCAAGAGCGCCGGCTTTTACGACGAGGCCATTCGCAAAAAAGCGGTTGAAGGTAAGTCAGGCGAGGCGTTGTTCTTCGAACTGGCCTTGGAGGACTTGACTCAGGCCGCTGATCTTTTCCAGCCGATCCACGACGCCACTGGTGGCGTGGACGGCTGGGTGTCGCTGGAGGTATCGCCCTTGCTCGCGGACGACACCGCCGGCACCATAAAGGCGGCGGCGCAACTGCATGCGCGCGCGCAACGCCCCAATCTTTTCATCAAGATCCCGGGTACCCGCGCAGGCATACCCGCGATCGAGGACGCGATCTTCGCTGGCGTGCCGGTCAATGTCACGCTGCTGTTCTCACGCGAGCAGTACATCGCGGCGGCCGAAGCGTATATGCGCGGCATCGAGCGACGCATAGCCGCCGGTTTGGATCCGAAGGTTGCTTCCGTGGCATCGATTTTCGTCAGCCGGTGGGACGTAGCCGTCAAGGACAAGGTTCAAGACGAATTCCGCAACCGTCTTGGCATTGCCATCGCCATGCGCACGTACAAAGCCTACCGCGATCTGCTGGCATCAAAGCGTTGGCAGAAACTTGCCGGTTCCGGCGCGCGGCCGCAACGCTTGCTGTGGGCCAGCACCGGCACCAAAGATCCAGCAGCCTCAGACACCCTTTACATTGAAGCGCTCGCGGCCCCGGATACCATCAACACCATGCCCGAGAAGACGCTGCTCGCCTTCGCCGAGCACGGCAAAGTAAAGAACGTTTTGCCGGTTGATGAGGGTTATGCCGAAGCGGTGCTCGCGGAATTTACCCGCGAGGGCGTCAACGATGAAGCGCTTGCCGCTGACCTCCAGCGCGAAGGCACCGAAGCCTTCGCCAGGTCCTGGAGTGATCTGATGTACCGCATCGCCTCAAAAAACGAAGTGCGGACGAAGGCCAATCAAGCATGAGCAGCGCGACTCTGACCGCCAGTTCGACCGCGCATTGCGGGCACCGAATGAGTAACACAAAAGACGCGCCTGTAAAAGTGAGTCCCCTGGCGGGCAAGCCGGCCACGCCGGCAATGCTGGTCGACGTGCCCAGACTTGTTACGGCCTACTACACTGACGTGCCTGATTCTTCAGTGCAGGAGCAGCGGGTTGCGTTCGGCACTTCGGGGCACCGTGGCTCCGCCCTTGAAAACACTTTCAACCAATGGCATGTTCTGGCCATCAGTCAGGCTATTTGTGATTTCCGCAAGCGGCAGGGCATAGGCGGCCCGCTGTTCCTCGGCATTGACACGCACGCGCTGTCTGTGCCGGCTTGTGCCAGCGCGCTCGAAGTGCTGGCGGCCAATGGCGTGAATGTCATGCTCGCGGAGCACGACGAATACACACCAACTCCCGCGGTTTCTCACGCCATACTCACCTACAACCGCGGGCGCACTGCAGGCTTTGCGGATGGCATAGTCATCACGCCCTCGCACAACCCGCCCGACAATGGCGGCTTCAAGTACAACCCGCCCAACGGCGGGCCGGCAGATGCAGGCGTGACCGGCTGGGTCGAAGCCAGGGCCAATGAGTTTCTAAAAAACGGTCTACAGGGCGTGCAAAGAATTCCTTACGAGAAGGCCCTGCGCTCCAGTACCACCCACCGCCACGACTTTCTCAACGCTTACGTGAGCGATCTCGGCAATGTACTCGATATGGATGCGATTCGTGGCGCCAAAATCGGCATGGGTGTGGATCCGCTCGGCGGCGCGGGCGTCCACTACTGGGCCGCGATTGCCGAGCGCTACGGCCTCGACCTCACCGTTGTGAACGAGGCAGTCGATCCGACGTTCCGTTTCATGACGGTTGATTGGGATGGCCGAATTCGCATGGACCCGTCCTCGTCTTACGCCATGCGGAATTTGGTGGACTTGAAGGATCGCTTCAACATTGCCTTCGCGTGCGACACCGACCACGACCGGCACGGGATTGTCACCCGCAGCGCGGGATTGCTCCCGCCAAATCACTATCTTGCAGTCGCCATCCACTACCTGTTTCAGAATCGGCCAAAGTGGGGCAAGCAAGCCGCGGTAGGAAAGACCGTGGTGAGCACCCAGATGATCGATCGCGTGGTCACCAAGCTTGGCCGGAAATTGTACGAGGTGCCGGTCGGCTTCAAGTGGTACGTTGAAGGCCTGTTCGACGGCTCGCTCGGCTTCGGCGGCGAAGAGAGCGCTGGCGCAACTTTCCTGCGCCTTGATGGCGCGGTCTGGACGACAGACAAGGATGGAATCGTCCCGGCACTGCTCTCCGCGGAAATCACTGCGCGGATGGGCCGCGATCCCGGCGAGATCTACCGCGAGCTTACGCGCGAGTTCGGCGAGTGCCTCTCCGACCGGGTTGAGGCACCCGCGACCCCGGAGCAAAAACGAATGTTGGCAGGACTCTCGCCGCAGCGGGTACTAAGCAAGGAGCTGGCCGGCGAGCCGATCTTGAGCATACTTAGCCACGCACCCGGCAATGACGCTCCCATCGGCGGGTTGAAAGTGATCGCCGAGAATGGATGGTTCGCTGCGCGTCCATCCGGCACGGAGAATATTTACAAGATCTATGTGGAGAGCTTTCGCGGCGAGCAACATCTGCGCCGCATCGCAGATGAAGCGCAGGCGATCGTAGACACGGCTTTGGCCGCGGGCGCTCCGGCCGGTGATGACGGGCGCAAAGCCGATGAGCAACGTGTAGAAAGTTGAACCATGACAACGAACACGCTCGCTCCGGAATTGCTCCAGAAAATGGATGCCTATTGGCGCGCGGCGAACTACCTCTCGGTCGGACAGATTTATCTCTACGACAATCCGCTGCTGAGGAAACCGCTCAAGCTGGCGCACATCAAACCGCGCCTGCTCGGCCACTGGGGCACGACGCCGGGGCTAAACTTCATCTACGCCCACCTGAACCGCGTCATCAAACAACACGACCTGAACGTCATCTACATCACCGGGCCGGGCCACGGCGGACCCGGGCTGGTGGCGAATGCCTACCTGGAGGGGACCTACAGCGAAGTCTATCCAAACATCGCGCAGGATGAGGATGGCATGAAGCGGCTGTTCAAACAGTTCTCCTTCCCCGGCGGCATTCCGAGTCACGTCGCGCCGGAGACGCCAGGTTCGATTCACGAGGGCGGCGAATTGGGTTACTCGCTCTCCCACGCGTTCGGCGCAGCGTTCGATAATCCTGACCTGCTCGTCGCCTGCGTCGTCGGCGATGGCGAAGCGGAGACCGGTCCGCTCGCCACCAGTTGGCATTCGAACAAATTTCTCAATCCGGTCCACGACGGAGCCGTGTTGCCCATTCTGCATTTGAACGGCTACAAGATTGCAGGCCCCACCGTGCTGGCGCGCATCCCGCATGACGAGCTGGAGGCGCTCTTCCGCGGCTACGGTTACACGCCGTATTTCGTCGAGGGCGACGACCCGATCAAGATGCACCAACTCATGGCCGCTACGGTCGATCTGGTCGTGGCCGACATTCGGCGCATCCAACGCGATGCCCGTACCAAGGGGTTCAAGGCACGGCCGCGCTGGCCCATGATTATTTTGCGCTCACCGAAAGGTTGGACCGGCCCGAAGATTGTGGATGGCAAACCCGCCGAAGGCACGTTCCGCTCGCACCAGGTGCCGATGGGCGACATGAGTCATCCGGGGCATGTGAAGGTTCTGGAAAAGTGGATGAAAAGCTATCGTCCGCAGGAGTTGTTCGACCAGGCGGGCAAGCTGCGTTCCGAGCTCGCAGACCTCGCCCCGAAAGGCGAGCGCCGCATGAGCGCCAATCGACACGCGAACGGCGGCCTCCTGTTGCGTGACCTGCGCCTGCCGGATTTCCGCGACTACGCGGTGAAGGTGCCGAAGCCCGGCGCCGTGGACGCCGAAGCCACCTGCGTCCAGGGCCAGTTCATCCGCGACGTGGTGAAACTCAACCCCGAAAACTTTCGCGTCTTCAGCCCGGACGAAACGTCCTCGAACCGCTGGGGCGCTGTGTTCGAAGTGACGAACCGTTGCTCGACCGCGGAAATTGTTCCCGGCGACGATCACGTCGCACCCGATGGCCGCGTGATGGAGATGTTAAGCGAGCATCAGTGCGAGGGCTGGCTGGAAGGTTACCTGCTCACCGGCCGTCACGGGTTCTTCTCCTGCTACGAGGCGTTCATTCACATCGTTGATTCGATGTTCAGCCAGCACGCCAAGTGGCTCAAGGTGGCGAACCACATTCCGTGGCGCCGGCCGATTGCGTCCTTGAACTACCTGCTCTCGTCGCACGTCTGGCGGCAGGACCACAACGGCTTCAGCCATCAGGACCCCGGTTTCATCGACCATGTCGTGAACAAGAAGGCGGAAATCATCCGTGTCTATCTGCCGCCCGATGCGAACACGCTGCTCTCCGTGACGGATCACTGCCTGCGCAGCCGCAACTACGTGAACGTGATTGTGGCCGGGAAACAACCCGCGCCGCAGTGGCTCACCATGGATGCGGCCATGAAACATTGCACTGCCGGACTGGGCATCTGGCCGTGGGCCAGCAACGATCAGGGCGGTGAACCGGATGTCGTCATGGCTTGCTGCGGCGACGTGCCAACGCTGGAAACCCTGGCCGCCGTCGAGTTGCTGCGGATCCAGTTTCCCGAGCTGAAAGTCCGGGTGATCAACGTGGTCGATTTGATGAAGCTCCAGCCGCAGAGCGAACACCCGCACGGCCTGAGCGACAAGGACTTCGACGTGCTCTTCACCAAAGACAAGCCCATCATCTTCGCCTTCCACGGTTATCCATTGCTCATCCATCGCCTGACCTACCGCCGCACGAACCACCCGAATCTGCACGTGCGCGGCTACAAAGAAGAAGGCACGATCACCACCGCCTTCGACATGACCGTGCTTAA
>CAYYZZ010000105.1:0-7179 GCA_964476235.1 uncultured Streptomycetaceae bacterium
ACCGCGGTGCTGTCGGTGAAGGTGCCGGAGCCCAAGTTTTCCTCCCAGACCAAGGACAAGCTGGTGTCCTCGGAAGTGCGGCCGGTGGTCGAGGAAATCGTCGGCCAGAAATTGATGGAATTCCTGCTCGAGAAACCGGGCGACGCGCGCGTCATCTGCTCCAAGATCATCGACGCGGCGCGCGCGCGCGAAGCGGCGCGCAAGGCGCGCGAACTCACGCGTCGTAAAGGCGTGCTCGATTCCTTCGGCCTCTCGGGCAAGCTGGCTGACTGCCAGGAACGCGACCCCGCCCAGTGCGAGCTCTACATCGTGGAGGGCGACTCCGCCGGCGGTTCGGCCAAGCAGGGCCGCGACCGCAAATTCCAGGCGATCCTTCCTCTCAAGGGCAAGATCCTGAACGTCGAGAGGGCGCGGCTCGACAAGCTGCTCTCGTCGCAGGAAATCATCACGCTCATCAGCGTCCTCGGCACCGGGATCGGCAAGGAGGATTACGCGCCGGAGAAGCTGCGTTACCACCGCATCATCATCATGACCGACGCGGACGTGGACGGCTCGCACATCCGCACGCTGCTGCTCACCTTCTTCTACCGGCAGATGCCGGAGTTGATCGAGCGCGGGCACGTCTACATCGCGCAGCCGCCGCTCTACAAGCTGAAGCATGGCAAGACCGAGCGCTATCTCAAGGACGAGCACGAGCTGAAGCAGCTTCTGCTCACACTCGCGCTGTCGGAGGCAGAGCTGTATACCGCGGCCAAGGGACAGGTGCTCAGCAAGGATGCGCTGGAGAAAGTCGCCAAGGAGTATTTGCTTGCCGAGGCGGTGATCGAGCGCGTGAGCCGCCTGATCGACGCGGACGTGCTGCATGCGTTGCTGCGGCAGCCGGTCCAGCTCGACCTTTCAGACGACAAGGCCGCCCAGAAAAGCGCCGAGGTGCTTGCCGGCGTGCTCGCCCCGCTTGGCATGAAAGTGGAAACCCGGTATGACGACAAAGCCGAGCGCAACGTGCTGGTGGTAAGCCGCACACAGCACGGGATCGTGCGCCAGTGTGCGATCGATACGGATTTTGTGCAGGGCGGCGATTACGACCAGATCCAGCGCACGGCGAAGGTGTTGCAAGGCTTGTTGGCGGAAGGCGCCTACGTCAAGCGCGGCGAGCAGCAGCAGCCGGTCAAGGAGTTCCGCGAAGCGATCGACTGGCTGTTGGGCGAAGTGCAGCGCGGCGTCAGCATCCAGCGCTACAAGGGACTGGGGGAGATGAACCCGGAGCAGCTGTGGGAGACCACCATGGATCCCAAGACGCGGCGGCTGTTGAAGACCCAGATCGAGGATGCCATCAGCGCCGAGGAGATTTTCTCGACCCTGATGGGCGACGAGGTCGAACCGCGCCGCAATTTCATCGAAGCCAACGCGCTCGGCGTTCGCAACCTCGATATTTAGCTGTCGGCGTTCAGCCGTCAGCTGTTAGCCGGTCCAGGAAGAAGCGCGCAGATGCGAGGGGTGTTTTAGCTGAACGCTGACAGCTAATCGCCGCCTTAAGCGGCCTTGCGCCGGGATTTGGCGGCCGTCTTGGCTGCGGCAGCGGCGCGAGCGGGCTTGGCCGGGGCCTTCGCGCGTTGGGTGGCGGCGGTGGCGGTGGCCGGGATCCGTCCCTTGCGGGGAGCATGCACCGGCGCAGGCGCGGCAGGCTCCTCGGCCTTGGGTTGCTTGGCGGGCGCGCGCGGCTCGAACTCGAAGCCGACCCGGCCCTCGCCCGTCTTCACCAGGTAGGCCTTGAACCGCCGCCCTTTCTTCGAGACGAAACGCGTCAGGAGTTCGGTGCGGCCGGTGGCGAGCAGCCTTTGCATCTGCGCGCGCTCGACCGGTTGCTGCAGAATCATCTTGCCCGAGCGGAAATCGCAGCGGCGCTCGGCGCCGACGGCTTTTTCGCACACGTAAACCGTGCCGTACTCGAACACGCGCGCGCCGCACTTGGGGCAGGCGCCCAGGCTTTCCTGGCTGCTGAAGTCGGGCGGGTTGGCCGCTTCCTCCTCGAGACGGGCCTGCCCGAAGTCGAATTCGATGCGGTACTCGGCGTTCAGCCGGATGCCGGCCGAGAACGGCTTGCCCATGCGGCTGCGAAAGCCGTTGAGCGGACCGATGAAGCGCTTCTCGATCAGTTCTGCGACTTCTTCCGGCGCCCACTCGCGCCCCGCGCTGACCTTCCACAGGAAGAATTCGCACGACTGGCACTGGAACTTGCGGTAGTTCTCCTGCACCACGCCGCCGCATTTCGGGCAGGGCGCCGTGACCGTCGCGTAAGCCTCGTCAGGTATGTCGCCGCGCTTGATGCGGTCCACCATGTCGCGCGTGACCTGCTCGATGTGGTCCATGAACTCCTCGCGGCGGAGCTTTCCCCCCTCCATGAGCTTCAGCTTGTATTCCCAGTCGCCGGTCAGCTCCGGCGAGGTGATCTCGTTGACGCCGAAATGCTTGAGCGCGAACAGCAGCGAGAAGCCCTTGGGCGTGGGCACCAATTCCCTGCCGTTGCGGTGGATGTAATCCTCGTAAATCAGCCCCTCGATGACCGCCGCCCGCGTGGCGGGCGTTCCGAGCCCCTTGGCTTCCATGGCGGCGCGCAACTCGTCATCCTCGACCAGCTTGCCGGCCCCTTCCATGGCCGAGAGCAGCGTCGCTTCCGTGTAGCGCGCAGGCGGCTTGGTCTGGTTGGCGACGGCGTTGACTTCGAGCGCGTCGACTTTTTCGCCGGCCGCAACGGCGGGCAGATTCTGGGACTCCTCCTGCGGAGACCGGCCATAGACTGCCAGCCATCCCGGGTTTTGCAGGAGGCGGCCTTCGGTCTTGAAGTGATGCTCGCCGACCTGGGTGATGCGCGTCGTCTGCAGGTGCTCTGCCGCCGGGTGGAACACCGCCAGAAAGCGCCGCACCACCAGGTCGTAGAGTTTCTGCTCGGGCTCGCTCAGGTGCTTGGGAGCCTGCAGCGTGGGGATGATCGCGAAGTGGTCGCTGATCTTCGAATTGTCGAAGATGCGCTTGTTGGCCTTGACCCAGCCATTCTTCAGTACATTCTTGGCGAACGGGGCGTAATCGCGGGAATCGCTCAGCATGTCCATCGTTTTCTTGACGGTGCCGAGGTAGTCCTCCGGCAGCGCGCGCGAATCGGTCCGTGGGTAAGTCAGGACCTTGTGCCTTTCGTAGAGCGCCTGCGCCAAGCCGAGCGTGTTTCTGGCCGAAAAGCCAAAGCGGCCGTTGGCCTCGCGCTGCAGGCTCGTCAGGTCGAACAGCAAGGGCGAGAGCTGCGTGGTGGGTTTGGTCTCGTCACTGACGGCGCCGGTCTTGCCGCGGCAGGCGGCGGCGGCCGACTCGGCCTCGGTTGCGCTCCACACCCGCTCCGCCTTGCGCTCGGCGTCGTCGTCCTTCTTGAAGGCGGGATCGAACCAGCGGCCGGCGTATTCCCCCGCCTTGGCGCCGAGGCGGGCATGCACCTCCCAGTAATCGCGCGGCTTGAAGGCCTTGATGCGCTCCTCGCGCTCGACCAGGATCGCCAGCGTCGGCGTCTGCACACGGCCGACCGTGGTCTTGAAAAAACCGGTTTCGCTGATGCGGTTGTTGAAGGCCGTCATCGCGCGCGTGCCGTTGATGCCCACCAGCCAGTCCGCCTCCGAGCGGCACTTCGCCGCATCGGCGAGCGGCAGCAGCTCGCGGTCGGGCCGCAGCGTATCGAAGCCCTCGCGGATAGCGCCTGGCGTCATCGACTGCAGCCATAGCCGCAGGATCGGCTTCTTCGCCTTGGCATGCTGCGCGATGTAGCGGAAGATCAATTCGCCTTCCCGCCCGGCGTCGCAGGCATTGATGAGCCCCGTAACGTCCTTGCGCTTGATCAGCCGGAGCAGGAGGTTCAGCCGGCTCTCGCTTTTCTCGATCGGCGCGAGATCAAAGTGCGGCGGTATCACCGGCAGGTGCTTGAACGTCCAGCGGCCGGAGCGCGGGTCGTGCTCCTCGGGCGCGCGCAGCTCGAGCAGATGGCCAACCGCGGAGGAGAGCACGAAGCGATTGCTTTCGAAGTAATCGCTGTGGCGCGTGAAACCGCCCAGCACGCGTGCGATGTCGGCGGCGACAGAAGGCTTCTCAGCGATGATCAGTTGTTTTCCCATGCGTGCGTCGGATTGGGTGGCGTGGCAAAAAGAGCGCAAGATGATAAGTACAAAAAACTGTCCAGGCAAGCGCCACGCCGTGCATGGGGCCGGAAAGCACTAGCGATGCACGCGCTGATACAAGCCGCCCGGGAGGGTCGCGATGTGGCCGTCGAGCTCGAGTTGCGTGAGCAGCGCGGCGGTCTCGGCGGCGGACAGGCCGCAGCGCGCGGCGAGCGCATCCGGACCGCAGGGATCATGGCCCAACGCATCGAGCAGGGCGCGTGAACGCGGATCGACGATGGTGCTGTCCGCTGGCGGCGAGAGCGCAGGCGCAGGCAGCCGCAACTCCTCCAGGACGTCACGGGCGCTTTCCACGAGCTTCGCGCCCTGTTTTATCAGCGCGTGGCAGCCTTTGGCGAGCGGCGAGTGGATAGAGCCGGGAATGGCGAAGACCTCCCTGCCCTGCTCGGAGGCGAGCCGCGCTGTAATGAGCGACCCGCTTTCTGCCGCCGCTTCCACCACCAGGCAGCCCAACGCCAGCCCGCTGATGAGCCGGTTGCGGCGCGGAAAATTGCCGGCAATCGGGCGCATGCCGAGCGGAAATTCGGACACCAGCGCGCCGCGGGCTGCGAGCTCGTGCGCCAGCGCCCGATTGCGCGCCGGGTAGACGATGTCGGCGCCCGTGCCGAGAACGGCCACGCTGCTCGAGGCGCCGGCCAGGCCGCCGCGGTGCGCCGCGGCGTCGATGCCGAGCGCAAGCCCGCTCACCACGGTCAAGCCGCCGTCGGAGAAGGTCCGGGCGAAGCTTTCGGCATTGGCCAGGCCCTGCGCGGTTGCGTGACGGCTGCCGACCACGGCGAGCGCCGGGCGCGAGAGCAGATCGACACGCCCTTTGACGTAGAGCAGCGGCGGCGGATCCGGGATCTGCAGGAGCTGCCGGGGGTAGCTGGCGTCCGCCAAGGTCACCAGGTGATTGGCGGGCTCCCCCAGCCAGGCGCCGGTGGCGGCGACGGCCTCATCCGCGCCGCCCGCCTTGATCGCGGCAGCAACCGCGTCTCCGACGTGGCGTGCGAGCGCAGCGCGGCTCGCGGCCAGAGCGCGCTCCGGCCCGCCAAAAGCGGTCAGTAGCCGGCGCAGGCCCTCGCTGCCCAGGCCCGGGACGAGACTCAATCTGAGCCAGGCGGCGATGTCCTCGTCGATCGGCATGTCGACGGCGGAAAAAATGTCGCGCGCCGCCCCGAACGGCGCGGTACGAGGATAAGCGGGGGGCGGCCCCCCGCAGGAATCAGGGATTGGTGACGAGGTCGTTGACCGCCACCTGGCGCGAGGCCTGCATCACGAGGCCGAAGGCGGCGCGGTCGAAGGTACGGAACACCATCACGAGACCATAACGCTCGTCCGGCAGCTGGGAGATGTCCTCTGTACGGATCGGTTTGCCACCCACGAGGAGCGAGCTATCACGCGATGTCAATTGCTCGCTGTAGTAAGTCCGCGGCGTGTCGTTCCCGCTCGGCCCCTGGCGGCCGAAGAGCGGGGACATGCGCGTCTCATATTGCGCCGTGCTCTGGCTGCGGGAGATGGCCAGCACATGCCCCACCTCGAGGCCATCCCTGGTTCCCTTGGACAGCGCCACGATGCCGGCCGGCCCGGTTTCACCCAGATTGCCGTATGTCGATACGATGCGGCCACGCACCGGTTTCCACGGCGCGCGCGGCACGTAGGAAAAAGTGGGCAGATCCTGGGCGGCGGGCAGCAAGCGGTCGCCGACATAAATCTCCTGCTGCGATTTGGTGATTTCGATGGTGCTTTGATCGGCGAACTTGAGCACCCGGGCCTCGCCGAGGTAGATCGCCATGTAGCCGAGAACTTCGTTGGTTTCCGGGTCGATCAGCGCATCGCCGCGGCGGAACAGCTGCCACACCGCGCCCTTGTCCTGGGTGAGGCCCGTGACGTACGCCACGTTGCCGGCGCCGATCGCCACGCGATTTTCCTGGGTGGCGAGTATGACCGGCGTACTGTCGAGTTCGGTGGGTCCAACCACCAGCGGGCGGGACAGGAACGGCTCGATGACCGATGGCGGAATCGCCGGTACCGCGGCATCCTTGAGCGTTTCGACCCGGGTCCTGGGCGAGAGTCTGACGGTGCCGCCGCCCTGGCTCTGGACCAGCCGCAGTTGCGCTTGCTGGCCGGAGCGGTCGAGCACGACCACATCACCTGGGTAGATGCGGTGCGGGTTCTTGATTTGCTCCTGGTTCATCCTCCACACCTCGGGCCATTTCCACGGGTCCTTGAGGAACCGGCCGGAGATGGACCACAGGGTGTCGCCCGGGACCACGATGTAACGATCCGGGGCGTCTTCCTTCAGGGCTCCCGCGTCGGCCGCGAGCGCCGGCAGGAACGGAGTCATCAGTAAAATCAGGGATATAATTGTTTTACGCATGGCACGCCCCCAATATAGAGACTAAGAGGCGCAGCCCCTGCAACGGAACTGCGCCCGAGAAATTGGTTTAAATTCTGCATCTAGCTGATTAAATTAGCAAGCTTTTCTATGGCTTTACTGCCCATTTTGTACTACCCGGACGCAAGGCTGCACAAAGTGGCGGCCCGGGTCGAGCGCGTCGACAATAAAATTCGTAAATTAATCAATGATATGGCTGAGACCATGTCTGCCGCACCCGGGGTTGGCCTGGCCGCAACACAGGTGGACGTGCACCTGCGCGTCATCGTGATCGATATCTCGGAAAGCCGTGACCAGCTGCGGGTGTTCGTCAATCCGGAATTGATCGCCGCCAGCGGCGTGGCCGACCGCGAAGAAGGCTGCCTGTCGGTGCCGGAGGTGTATGAAAAAGTGCGGCGCGCCGAGCGCGTCACGGTGCGCGCGCAGGATGCCGAAGGCCGGCCGTACACGCTGGAGGCGGAGGGGCTGCTCGCGATGTGCATCCAGCATGAAATGGATCACCTCGAGGGCAAAGTCTTCGTCGAGAAGCTCTCGCGTCTCAAGCAAAGCCGCATCCGCGCCCGGCTCAAGAAGCAGGAACGGCGGCCG
>CAYYZZ010000105.1:7279-8583 GCA_964476235.1 uncultured Streptomycetaceae bacterium
GAAGCAGGAACGGCGGCCGGTCGAGGCGGACGCCCGGCGGCCGGTGCTCTGATTCCCGCCCGCGCTTTGCGGCGCCGCCAGTTGCGCGTCGCCCTGTGCGCGAAGCAGCACGACCCCATCATTCCGTAGCAGATCCATGATTCTCCCCGGGCTCCAGCCGAGGCGGCCGCGATGAAGCTCGTCTTCGCAGGCACGCCCGAGTTCGCCGCAGTATCGCTGGAGGCCTTGCTCGCCGCGAGGCACGAAGTCACGCTCGTTCTCACCCAGCCGGACCGGCCGGCCGGCCGCGGCCTGAAGCCGCAACACTCCGCGGTGAAACGGCTCGCGCTCGAGCGCGGCCTTGCCTTGCTGCAGCCTTCCACGCTCAAAGATTCAGACGCGCAGAGCGCGATCGCGGCGGCCCGTCCCGAAGCGCTGGTGGTGGCCGCCTATGGGCTGATGATCCCGTCCGCGCTGCTCACGCTGCCGGCGCGCGGTTGCATCAACGTGCACGCTTCGCTGCTCCCGCGCTGGCGCGGAGCGGCGCCGATCCAACGCGCGCTGCTCGCCGGCGATGTCGAAACCGGCGTGACCATCATGCAAATGGACAAGAGTCTCGATACCGGGCCGATGCTGCTTCAGCGAGCGATTCCGATCGCGCCGGAGGACACGACCGGCACGCTGCATGACAAGCTGGCCGCGCTCGGCGCGAAATTGCTGATCGAGGCGCTGGCCGCGAACCCCGCGCCGAGCGCGCAGGATTCCAGGGCTGCTACTTACGCGCCGCGCATAGCCAAGGGCGATGCCGATATCGACTGGCGCAAGCCGGCAGCGGAAATCGAGCGCCAGGTGCGCGCTTTCGATCCTGTGCCGGGCGCGCAGACCCGGCTCGGAGACGTGGCGCTCAAGATCTGGCATGCCCGCGTTGCCACGGGGGTGCCCGGAGCGCCGGCCACGGTGATCGCGGCGGAACCGGGCGGCATCGTTGTGGCTTGCGGCAGGGATGCGCTGTGCATCACCGAGCTGCAGCGCGCTGGCGGCAAGCGGCTTCCGGCGCAGGCCTTCCTGTCCGGTTTCATGCTGGCGCGCGGGACGCGCTTCGGCTCCGCTCATGGTTGAAGTGCAGCGGCTGGCGGCCGCCGTCATCGGGGGCGTGCTCGCCGGGCGCAGCCTCGATGCCGAGCTTGCGGCGGCCTGGCAGCGGCACGTGCAGCTCGACGCGCGCAGCCGCGCCGCGGTACAGGATCTCGCCTACGGCACCCTGCGTTTCCTCGGCCGGCTCGATGCGCTGCTCGATGCGCTGCTGGAGAAGCCGCTCAAGGATG
>CAYYZZ010000106.1:0-8446 GCA_964476235.1 uncultured Streptomycetaceae bacterium
CCGGCGATTTTCTCGCGCTGGTGGATTCCGGCCGCTGGCGCCCGCGCGATCCGCGCTCTTACAATCCATCTACCATGGCCCGGAAATCGTGAGTAGTGATTAGAGCATGTCTCAAAAATACCCCCTCGCCTCGCGGCAGCGGGGAGAGGGTTGGGGTGAGGGGTAGAGACCGGTTCAGGTCTTAGAGGGAGAGTCGAGTGTCTGGTCGCCCCCTCACCCTAGCCCTCTCCCCCGAAACTGGGGGAGAGGGGATTATTGAGACACGCTCTAGTAAGTGGTAAGTGGACTGGACCAACGCGGGATTCACGACTCCCGCTTTAGTCCCCTCACTACTCACCACTCACGAATCACTGATCGGAGAGAAAAATGCCATTCGCAAACTCAAAGGGCGTGCAGCTCTATTACGAGGAAGCCGGAAAGGGCTTCCCCATCGTGTTCGTGCACGAGTTCGCCGGCGACCTGCGCAGCTGGGAGCCGCAGATGCGCCACTTCAGCCGCCGTTACCGCTGCGTCGCCTTCAACGCGCGCGGCTACCTCCCCTCCGACGTGCCGGAATCGGTGTCGAAGTACTCGCAGGCGATCGCGACCGACGACATCGCCAACGTGATGCGCGAACTCGGCATCCGCAAGGCCCACATCATCGGCTGCTCGATGGGCGGCTATGCCACGCTGCACTTCGGATTGCGTTATGCGCGGCTCGCCCGATCGCTCACGGTGATCGGCGCCGGCTACGGCTCCGACCCGGACAAGCGCGCGCAATTCCTGCGCGACACCGAGGTCATGGCGCGGCGGTTCGAGCAGCTCGGCACGCCGGAGGCGATCACCACCTACCAGATCGGGCCGGCGCGCGTGCAGCTTCAGAACAAGGACCCGCGCGCCTTCCGCGAGTTCTGCGAGGACTTCGCCGAGCACTCGGCGCTGGGCTCGGCCAACACGCTGCGCGGCGTGCAGGCGCGGCGGCCAACGATCTACGGCCTGGAGCGGGGCCTCTCCCGCATGAAGGTGCCGACCCACATCATCTCGGGCGACGAGGACAACCAGTGCCTCGAGCCGGGGATCTTCATCAAGCGCGTGTGCGCGGCGGCGCGGTTGACGGTGGTGGCCAATACCGGGCACGCCGTGAACATCGAGGAGCCCGATCTCTTCAACCGGCTGACCGAGGATTTCCTCACGCTGGTGGATTCAGGGCGCTGGCGCCCGCGCGACCCGCGCGCTCTCAACAAGTCCACGATGGCCAAGAAACCGTGATTCGTGAGTCGTGATTCGACTGAAACCCAAGGAGCCCGCTACCATGCCGAGAGTCTCCCCCATTACCGCCAAGACCGACGTCCCCGCCGAGCATCACGCCGTGGTCGACGCCGTCATGAAAACCTTCGGCCGCATCCGCGGCCCGTACAGCATGCTGTTGCACACGCCCGTGCTGGCCCAGCACTTCCTCGGCGTCGTGAACTTCATGCGCGACGGCAGCATCGTCGAGCAGAAGACGCGCTCGCTGGCAGCGCTGACCGCGGCGAGTGAGCGTGGCGGCTTCTACGTATGGGCGGCACAGGTGGAATCGGCGCGCAAGGCCGGCGTGCGCGAGGAAGCGATCGAACTGATCCGCGCCAAGGGCGACCCGGCGAAGCTGCCCGAGGACGAGCGCCAGGTCGTGGCGTTCGCCCAGCAATTGATGCGCACGAGCAACGTCGACCGGCCGACATTCGACGCGCTGCACAAGCGCCATGGCACGAAGTGGATGGTAGAACTCACCGCGATGACAGGCTACTTCGGCGCCCTGTGCGGCATCGTCACGACCTTCGAGGTGCCGGTGCCCGAGGGTGGAGACGTGCTCAGGAAATAGACCGCGAGCCCGGCATGGGCCTGCTACTGCGAGCCCTCCAGCCCGAGCTTCCGGATCAGGTCGCCCCATTTCTTCGCCTCCGAGGCGATGTAGCGCTGGTTCTCCTCTATGGATTGCGGATCGACCGGTATGAGGTCGAGGCTGGCGATCCTGTCGCGAACCTCCGGCATCCTGATGATGCGGGTCATCTCGCCGTTCAGCCGGGTCATGATCGTTCTCGGCGTGGCCGCGGGGGCGACCAGCGCATGCCAGGATACGGCTTCCAGGCCGGGACGCCCCGTCGCCTCCGCCAGCGTCGGCACCTCCGGTAGGGAATTGAATCGCGTGAGTGAAGACACGGTGAGCGCGCGCAGCCGCTTGTCCTGGATCAGCCGCTGCGATGCGCCTGCCTCCGCGAACCCGAGCTGCACGTGGCCGGCGGCGACATCCATGATCGCCTGGGGGCTGTTCTTGTACGGCACGTGAATGATGTCGAGGCCGTAGTTCTGCATGAAAATTTCAGTGGCGAGACGCGGGGCGCCGCCGTGACCTGTCGAGCTGTAGCTCAACTGTCCCGGCCGCTGCTTGACGAACTTGACCAGCTCGGGCACCGACCGGACCGGCAGCGACGGATGCACGATCAGGACAAACGGCGATTTCAGGTAGAGCGACACCGGGATGAAGTCCTTCGCCGAATCGTACGGGAGTTGCTTGAACGTCGACGGATTGATCGCCAGCGCGGCGCTGGTCGCCACCAGCAGCACGTGCCCGTCGGCGGGCGTGTTCTTCACCGCAGTGATTGCGACGATCCCGTTGGCCCCCGGCCGGTTATCGAAAATGACGGGTCTGCCGAGACTCTGCGCAAGTTTTTCGCCGTAGGTGCGGGCAACCGTATCCAGCCCGGTCCCTGCCGCGAGCACCAGGACAATGGTGATGGGCTTCGAGGGGTATTCCTGGGCGCTGGCCGGCGCGCCGAATTGGGCAGCAACGAGGGCCAGCGGGATAAGTACGCTTCGCCAGATAGAGCGGCGCACGGATTCTCCTCGGCGAGCCTGGCTCAGCGGCTCGAGATTTCGTCGAGCGCCGTCCGGATTCTGCCGGCGAGCCGGGCGCGCCAGGGCTCGGCGTGCTCGAAGCCGGGCCGCCCGCGGCACATCGCCTCGGTTTGGCGGTAGATCTCCTCATCGCTCCGGGATAGATCGAACGGCTCGCCGCAGGGCTGCGGCGTGTACCACGGGCTGTCCGCATAGAATTCCATCGGGTTGCCCTCGATATCGCGTATGTAGATCGACCATGCGTTGCCATGGTTGATCGGCGTGCCGTCGGTGAGCCCCGCTTGCGCGAGCCGCGCCTGGGTCTTGCGCAGTTCGCCGAGATTGGCGCAGTGAAACGAGATCTGGTTGATGGCCGAGCCGCGCCCGCCGCCCCGGAACGCGCCCTTCTCGATCGTGCCCTCGGTCCGCCCCGAGCAGATGATCAACTGGTGATGCTCGTCCGGGTCGAGCGTCATGAAGACGATATGCCGGTCGGCCGGCGGCGGCACGTAGCCGCGGTCCGCAACGACCATGCCTATGACCCGCGTGTAGAAGTCCTCCATGCGCGCGATGTCGAAGCAGTTGATGCCGAAGTGGCCGAACTTCAGTGATTGGGTGGCATTCATGCGCTGGCTCCTGATCCTAATCTATCCTGAGATTGACCGCTCGGGCGATCTTCTCGTTGCTCCGCAGTTCGGCGCGAAGGAACGCGTCGAATTCGGTCGCAGGAAGTCCCGCCGCATTCATCCCGATCTTGGTGATGATGTCCTTCACTTCCGGGAGCTGAAGCGCGCGCAGGATCTCGGCGCTCAGGCGGTTGACCGCCTCCTTCGGTGTTGCCGTGGGCACGACCGAGCCGAACCAGATCGCGGTATCGAAGCCAGGAAAGCCGGACTCAGCCACGGTCGGAACGTCCTTGAGCACCTCGGAGCGTTCTGGAGAGGTCACGGCCAGCGCACGCAGCCTACCCGTCGCGACGTGCGGCGCGGTGGACAGGATGTTCACCAGCAGGACGCTCGTGTGCCCGCCCATGACGGCGATCGCTGCCGGCGCGCCTCCTTGGTAGGGGACGTGAATCAGGTCGATCTTCGCCAGCGACTTGAACAGCTCGCCCGCGAGGTGGTGGCCGGTCCCCGCTCCGCTGCTGGCATAGGTGATCTCGCCGGGCCGGGCGCGCGCGAGCACGATCAGTTCCTTGAGCGTTTTCGCCGGCACCGAGGGGTGGACGGCGAAGACCATCGGGGTCGAGGCGATACGCGCGACGCCCGCGAAGTCCTTCAACGCGTCATACGGCAGCTTCGAGCGCACGGCAGGATTGATCGTGAAGCTGTTCGCGATGATCAGCAGCGTGTGGCCGTCCGCAGGCGCCCGCGCTGCCACCTCGGTCCCGACGACCGTGCCTGCCCCCGGCCGGTTTTCGACGATGATGTTCTGGCCCAGCGCTTTCGACAGCGGGCCGGAGAGCGTGCGCGCGAGTGTGTCGGTCCCCGCGCCGGGCGGAAACGGCGCGATGATGCGGATGGGCTTCGAGGGAAACGCCTGCGGCTGCGCCGCCAGCGGGATCCCAAGCAGCAGCGCGGCGAAAATGGACAACATCAATCTGGCCATGGCTCTCCTCCTGGCTGGACCACGCGGCCATTTTAGCGCCAAGAGGAGCCTCGAGGGCGTGCGGCCCGCCTATCCGGCGATCTTCTTCTTCAGCCGCTCGATGTATTTTTCAACGTCGATCACGAAGCGGTCGTGCTCGGCCTCGCCCACTTGCTCGACGTCGTCGTAGACCTTCACCTTGAAGCTCAGCTTGCGCCGGTCGATGGCGACGAGCTCGGCTTCCGCCCGCACTTTCTTGCCCATGGGCGTCGGCCCCATGTGGCGTACGGTAACCACGACCCCGACCTGGCCCTGGCCGGGCTTGAGGTGCGGCGCGGCGAGCTGGTTCGCGGTGGACTCGACGAGCTGCGTCATCGAGGGCGTGGAAAAAACGCGGTAGTCGCCGCGCTGGGTGGTGTGCTTCTCCTCGACCACCCATTCCTGGGCGTGCTTCATCCCGACCTTGAGCGTATCCATCCTTCTCCACAGATGAGGTTCGACCGCCGAGCATTGTAATGCGCGTTTTCCCCCGCGTCCTCAGCGTCCTCCGCGGTGAGAAGTTTCACCATGCCGCCTGCAGAATCTCCTCGAGCGCCCCTCGCTCGCGCACGAACTCGCGCTTCGGGTCGGCATTGAAGTTTTTGAGCGAAAGCTCGAGCACCTGCGGCAGCTGTTCGCGCGCGATGCCGAGTCCGGAAAGGCGCGTCGCCATGCCGAGCGAGCGGAACTCCGCTTCCATCCTGTCCGCGATGCGCTCCGGCACCCCGGATGCCGGGGCGCCGGCGATGCCGAGCGCCGCCGCGATGCGCGTCATCGCTTCGGGATCGCGGTCTCCCAGGCGGCGCAGCAGGGTGCCGGTCAGCGCGGCGTATGCATCGCCCTGGCCGACGTGCGGGAACACGCTGATCAGGGCCGTGGAAAACGCGTAAGCCACGCGCATCACCCAGTGGCGCGCGAATTGGGAGCCGCCGTCGTCGGATTCGCGGTTCTGCAGCAGCGTGGCCGCGCACAGGTCGAAGCGCGGCGCGGGATCGGCCGCATCCGCGATCCGGGGTAGCGCCCCCGCGGCCAGCCGGTACGCCTGCTGCCGGTCGCCTTCCACCAGCGGGTTGTCGCCGATGGCCCCGAGGTTCATCACCGCGCGGCAATAAATCGTTCCCGCTCCCGTGCGGAGCAATTGCGGCGGCGCGGTGAGCAGCGCATCGGTGTCCCAGAAGATCGCGACCGGGCGCGTCTTGGGATCGAAGAATTCCATGCCGCGGGCGGTCGCGTCGTCTTTCATGCGGGAACCCGCGCGGTTCTGCGCCGTGGTGGGCGCGGTCAGCACGTTGATGATCGGGAGCTTGGGCTCCAGCAGCTTGGGGCTCACCGCGGGGCCGTGCTCGGGATACTGGGTGACGAGCTGCTCGACCGGGCGTTTCTCGGCGAGCAGGATCGTCACGATGCGCGCGCCCTGGATCACGCTGCCGGCGCCCACGCCGATCACGAGGTCCGCCCGCGCCGAGCGCGCGGCTTCCGTCGCGCGCGCGATCGAGGAGCGCGAGGTGTCCTTGTCAATCTCGTCGAACACGCCGGCGAGCCGCTCGCCCAGAAGCCGCTTCATGCCGGAGATCAGCGGCGTCTTGCGCGACACCGAGCGTCCGCAAACGATGAAGGCACGGCTTGCCCGATGCCGAGCGACTTCCTCCGGCAGCTTATCGAGCGCGTTCTTTCCGCTGTACAGCCGGAAGGGGTAGCCGGTCACCCGGAAGTCGTAGGAGTACATAAGGATTGAGGATTGAGGATTGAGGATTGAGGATTGAGATTTTCACTAGCCAATCACGAGTTACCAGTCACAAGAACCCATCTCAAAAATCCCCTCTCCCCCAGTTGGGGGAGAGGGATAGGGTGAGGGGGCTGCGCACGGGATTCGTTTTCCCCATGAAGATCGACGGTCTCCTTGCCCCTCACCCCAACCCTCTCCCCACTGCCGCGGGGCGAGGGAGTATTTTTGAGACCGCTTCTAGGCACCAGAGCGCGAGTGGACGAAGCGCTCGTGAGTCGCGAGCGCGGCGAGCGCGCGCCCGGCGTTCGCCATCTCGTCGTAGACCGGGATGCCGAGCGCGACCGCGCTCGCCCGGAACGCCCGCTTGCGCTCTTCCAGCACCGGCTCGCCGTCGGACCGCAGCACCAGCACGAAGTGCGCCTGCCCGGGATAGCGCGCCTGCACGCGCAGCGCCGCCTGCACCAGGTTGTCGAGCACCTCGGGTTTGGTGCGGCCGACGAAGGCCGAGAGGTTGAGGTGCATCACCAGCGCTTCCGGCTTGCCGCTCGCGTGGATGATCTCGAGGATCTTCTCCGCCACGCGCCCGTCCTCCTGCTGCAGCGTGCCGACCGGCGCGTCCACCGGGTTGGTGATGCTGGTGCCAGGCGGGAGCTTCAGCGCCGCGAGCGCGTCCACGGTCTCTTTTTCGAACGGCGCGACGTCGAGGCCCTGCCGCGCGAAATAATCGGTGGCGAGCACGCTTGCGCCGCCGCCGTTGCCGAACAGCACGACGCGTTGCGTCGGATGCTGCGTTCGCGGCGTGAGCGCCTGGAAAATCAGCAGCGTGTCGATGAATTCGTCGAGCGTCTCCGCCATCACGCAGCCGGTCTGCTTCGACAGCGCGACCCACGCGCGGTCATCGCCCGCGAGCGACCCGGTGTGCGAGACCGCCGCGGCCAGTCCCTGCCGGGTGCGGCCGCCCTTCAGGATCACCACCGGCTTCGCGGCGCGCGCATCGCGCAGGATCTCGAACAGCCGGCGCCCGTCCTTCGCCGTTTCTATGTACATCCCGATGACCCTGGTCTGGGGATCGGCCAGGTAGAATTCGAGCAGGTCGTTGGGGCCGATGTCGGCGCAGTTGCCCACGGTGATCAGCCCGGAGAACTTGAGCCCGCGGGTCAGCCCGCGCCGGATCATGTCGGTGCCGAGCCCGCCGCTTTGCGAGACGATGCCGACGGGGCCGGTTTCCGCCGGCCCGATTTCGGCGAACGTGACGCGCCCGCGCGGCGTGTAGATACCGAGGCAGTTGGGGCCGATCAGCCGCATGCCGCCGGCGCGCGCGGCGGCAACCAGCTCGCCCTGCAACTCCTTGCCCTCGTCCACCTCGCCGAAGCCGCTCGAGATCACCTGCGCGTAGCGCACGCGGCCGCGCGCCTCCATGAGCAACGGCGGCACCTGTGCCGCGGCAATCGCGATATAGGCGTAGTCCACGGGCTTCGGCGTGTCGCCCAGGCTGCGATAGGCTTTCAGGCCGTCGATTTCATCCGCTGACGGGTGGATCGGGTAGATCTCGCCCGCGTAGCCGAACTCGCGGATGCGGCGGATGAATACGTTGGGCAACGCCGTGCCCTTGGTGGAAGCGCCGACCACCGCCACCGTCTTCGGCTCGAACAGCGGCCTGAAGCGCTCGATTACGCTATCGCTCATATTAAAAAAGTGATTCGTGAATCGTGATTCGTGAATCGACACTACCACCCCGCGCGCTTCGCAGGCACCCCCCCTCGGTTAGGAGGGAAATTCTTATAGCTCCCCTTTCCTCTCGGGAGAGGGGTCGGGGGTGAGGGGACGGACGCATTGAAAGCCAGTCGAATCACGACTCACGAATCACGCCTTTGTAAGCACGAAGCGGGCATCGACCGCCACCGCCCCGTGTTCTGACACGATCAAGGGGTTGACGTCCGCTTCGGCGATGTCCTCCGCGTGGGTCATCAGCAGGCCGCCTTCGCCACCGATCTTGAGCAGCACGTCCACGATCACTTCGCGCGACACCGGCTTGCGCCCGCGCGCGCCGCGCAGCAAGGCTGCGCCTTTGAGCTCGTCGAGCATCTCCCCGGCGTCAACGCGCGTAATCGGGCAGATGCGGAACGAGACGTCGGCCAGCACTTCCACGAAAATGCCGCCCAACCCCACCATCACCATCGGGCCGAACTGGGGATCGCGCAGGCCGCCGACCACGACCTCCTGGCCCGCCGGCGCCATCTC
>CAYYZZ010000107.1:0-8381 GCA_964476235.1 uncultured Streptomycetaceae bacterium
GCCCGTCGATGATGAATTCCTGGTTGAGCACGTGCAGGATCTGCTGGTCGTTCGGTATCTGCACCGCGCGCGCGGTGTCGACCACGCGCTCGATGTCGGCCTGCGCGACTTCCTTGTCCTTCACCGCGACCATGCCCTGCGAGTTGAAGCTGCGGATATGGCTGCCGGCGATCCCGGTGTAGACCTCGCGGATCTTGCAGTCGGCCATCAGCTCCGCTTCCTCCAGCGCCCGCTGGATGGCGTTGACGGTAGTCTCGATATTGACCACCACGCCCTTCTTCAACCCCCGCGACGGATGGTTGCCCATGCCGATGATCTCGAAGCCGCCTTCCGGCCGGATCTCCGCGACGATCGCGGCGATCTTGGAGGTGCCGATGTCGAGCCCGACGATCAGTTCCTTGTTGTCTCTGGCCTTGCTCATGCGTTTCGTTCCGCCCTCTATCCTGTCCGCCGCCCGCGCCTCGGTTCCGCCTTCTCATGGCGCAATTCCGGTATGCGCACGGCGAAGCCGTTGGCATAGCGCAGGTCCACGTAATCGATCCGGCGTCCGAGCCGCCCGAGCGTGCGGTCGTGGACCGCCACGAAGCGCGCGAGGCGCGCCTCGACGCTCTCGCGCCCGAGCGCGAGCGTCATCCCGCTCGCGAGCTTCACCTGCCAGGCGCGCCGCGCGGTGACCTGCACCTCTACCGGCGTCTCGCCGATCGCGCCCAGGCTGCGCCGGAAGTAGAGGTACTGAAGGGCGATCTCACCGGCGGTGCCGTCGGGGCCGATGAACACCGGTAGCGTCCCGCCGTATGCCGCCTGGAATACCTCTCCTTGCGTGTTGACGATCGCGGCGGCGCCCCAGCGCGCGAACGGCACGTGCTCCTCCAGCGCGACTTCCAGGCGGGCGGGCCAATGACGCCGCACGTTCACGTGGCGCACCCAAGGCAGCCGCTCGAACGCGGCGCGGGTTGCGGCGAGGTTGATCGTGAAGAAGTTGCCCTTGAGCTCGCGCCGCACGAGATCCTCGATCTGGTCGCGGGTGACGTGCTTCAACTCGCTGCCGATCCGCACCTCGCGCAGGGATAACGCGGGGAGCCGCGCCACCTGGATCGCGGCGGCAGCGAGCACGAGCAGCGCCGCGGCAGCGAAGAGAGAATTGGCGACCGTATTCATGAGCGCCGGTCTATCCCACATGGCTGCGCGGTTCCAAATTCCAGGTTCCAGGTTCCAAGTTATCCAACGTGTGCCGTATCCAGAATCTTCACGACCAACTCCTCGAACGAAATTCCCTTCGCGCGCGCCGCCATCGGCACCAGGCTGTGATCGGTCATGCCGGGTATGGTGTTGACCTCCAGCAGGTACGGGTTGCCGCCGCGGTCGAGCATCACGTCCACGCGCCCCCACCCACTGCAGCCGAGGACACGAAATGCTTCCAGCGCCGTCCGCTGCACCGAGCGCTCCTTGTCGGCGGGCAAGCCGCAAGGGCAGATATAGCGGGTGTCGTCGGCGAAGTACTTGGCCTCGTAGTCGTAGAACTCGCGGGGGGTCTCGATCCGTATCAGCGGCAGCGGCTCGTCCCCGAGGATGCCCGCGGTCAGCTCCGCGCCCTCGATGAAGCGCTCCGCGATCACCACCTCGTCGTGACGCGCCGCCAGCTCGTACGCCGGGGCGATTTTCTCGACCGAAGTCACCTTGGTCATGCCGATCGATGAGCCCTCGCGCGCCGGCTTCACCATCAGCGGGAGCCCCAGCCGCTTCGCGAGGTCCGCGGAATCGGTGCGCGCCGTCATGAGCTCGCAGAGCGGCGTGGGCAGGCCCGCCGCCTGCCACAGGAGCTTGGTGCGCCACTTGTCCATCGCCAGCGCGCTCGCCATCACGCCGCTGCCGGTATAGGGGATGCCGAGGTACTCGAGTGCACCCTGCACCGTGCCGTCCTCTCCGAAGCGGCCGTGCAGCGCGATGAAGGCGCGGTCGAAGCGTTGCGCCTTGAGCGCATCGAGGCCGCTGTCGCGCGGATCGAAGGCGTGGGTATCCACGCCGCTGTTCCTGAGCGCGTTGAGCACCATCGTCCCGCTCTTCAGCGAGATTTCACGTTCCGCCGAACGTCCGCCCATTAACACCGCCACTTTCCCGAACTTCCTCGTCACTCGTCACCCATCACGTATCTCGCATCTCGCATCTCGCATCTCGCATCTCGCATCTCGCATCTCGCATCTCGCCTCACGGCTCACCCACGATCCGCACTTCGCGCTCGAGCACAATCCCGAACTTCTCTATCACCGACCGCTCCGCCAGCTTGATCAGGGCCTCGATATCCGCGGCGCGCGCCCGCCCGAAGTTGACGATGAAGTTCGCGTGCTTCTCCGAGATCTGCGCTCCGCCGATCGCGCGGCCCTTCAGCCCGCAGGCCTCGATCAGGCGCGCCGCGTGGTCGCCCCGGGGATTGCGGAACACCGAGCCGGCGTTGGGCTCTCCCAGCGGTTGCGTCGCGATGCGCCACTTGAGCAGATCCGTGATCTTCTTGCGGGACTCGGTACCCGAACCGCGCTGGAGGCGGAACGTCGCCCCCACAAACCATTCTTCCGATGGAGAAGCCGCTTCCGCCTTCAGGCGAACGTGCCGGTACGCGATCTCGTAGTCTTCAGGCCTGCGCTCGCGCAGAACGCCGCCACGCTCCACGGTCGTCACGCCCGCCACGATTTGCCAGGTCTCGCCGCCAAAGCAGCCGGCGTTCATCGCCAGCGCCCCGCCCACCGTGCCGGGGATGCCGGCAAGGAATTCCGCGCCGGCGAGATCGTTCAGCGCGGCAAAGCGCGCGACCTTGGGGCTGGCGACGCCGGCTTCGGCGTGGACCCGGTCGCCGCCCGGCGACGAGAGGCCGATCCCGCGCAACGCCCAGTGGACGAAAATCGCCGTGCCGCGCAGCCCTCCGTCGCGCACCAGCAGGTTGCTGCCGAGGCCCGTCATGTGCACCGTTTCCTCCGCGGGCAGCGCGCGCAGGAACGCGACAAGGTCGTCGAGATCGGCGGGAAAGTAGGCGCGCTCGGCGGCGCCGCCCGCGCGCCAGCTCGTGTGGCGCGCCATCGGCTCGCGCAGCCGCAGCTCGCCGCGCAGCCCGGCTGCTATCAGATTGTTCGCTTCCACCATGTTCATGCGGCGCCGTTCACGCTGCGGACCCGGCTCGCGAGCTGTCCCGCGACGTTGCCGATCGAGCCCGCGCCCATCGTGAGCACCACGTCGCCGTCGCGCGCTGCGCCGAGTATCGCGGCCGGCAGGTCGGCGACCTTCTCGACGAACACCGGCTCGACTTTGCCCTGCACCCGGACCGCGCGCGCGAGCGCGCGGCCGTCCGCCGCCACGATCGGCGCTTCGCCCGCCGGGTAGACTTCCGTCAGCACCAGCGCATCCGCGGTGGACAGTACCGCCACGAAATCCTCGAAGCAGTCGCGCGTGCGCGTATAGCGATGCGGCTGGAACGCGAGCAGGATTCTTCGTTTCGGGAAAGCGCCGCGCGCAGCGGCAAGCGTCGCCGCCATCTCCGCCGGGTGGTGGCCGTAGTCATCCACCAGCGTGAAGCTGCCCCCGCCCGCAAGGCGCACCTTGCCGTGATTCTGGAAGCGGCGTCCCACGCCCTTGAACTCGGCGAGCGCCTTCGCGATCTTCGCCTCCGGCACGCCCAGCTCGAGGCCCACCGCGATCGCCGCGAGCGCGTTGCGCACGTTGTGCGCCCCCGGCAGGTTGAGCGTGACCGCGATCTCGGCGGCGGCCGCCCGCTCCTCGCCCCCGCGCACCGCGCGGAAGCGCATCTGCGTGCCGCTGGCCGTGACGTCGAGCGCGCGCACGTGCGCGTCGGCGGAGAGCCCGTAGGTCGTGACCGGCTTGGTGATCTGCGGCTGGATCGCGCGCACGTTGGGGTCGTCGGCGCACAGCACCGCCACCCCGTAGAACGGCAGCCGCTGCAGGAAGTCCACGAACGCCTGGCGCAGCTTGTCGAGCGACTGGTCGTAGGTCCCCATGTGGTCGGCGTCGATGTTGGTGACCACCGCCAGCGTCGGCTGCAGGTAGAGGAAGGAGGCGTCGGACTCGTCGGCCTCGACGACGATGAATTCCCCGGCGCCGAGCCGCGCGTTGGAGCCCGCGGCCTCGAGCCGGCCGCCGATCACGAATGTCGGATCGAGCCCGCCCTCGGCCAGCACGCTCGCCACCAGGCTCGTCGTCGTGGTCTTGCCGTGCGTGCCTGCCACCGCGATGCCCTGCTTCAACCGCATCAGTTCGGCCAGCATCAGCGCGCGCGGCACCAGCGGGATCCTGCGGGCGCGCGCGGCCGCGACCTCGGGGTTGTCGTCTTTCACTGCGGTCGAGACCACCACCGCATCCGCCCCGGCGACGTGCGCTTCGTCGTGGCCGATGTGGATCTTGGCGCCAAGCTGCCGCAGCCGCCGGGTCGAGGCGTTTTCGACAAGATCAGAGCCGCTCACCTTGTAGCGGAGCGTCAACAGCACCTCGGCGATGCCGCTCATGCCCGCGCCGCCTATGCCGACGAAATGCACATGCTTAACTTTGTGTCTCACCGTTCAAACCCTTTCACCGCCGAGGCGCGGAGACACGGAGACAATCTCCGTTCATGCCTGCTCAGCGACTCTGCGTCTCTGCGGTAAATGGTTTTCATGCTGCTCCCGCGAGTTCCATGCACACCTGCGCCACCGCGCTCGTCGCTTCCGGCCTGCCGGCGGCGCGCGCCGACTGCGCCATGGCAAGCAACCGCTCGCGCGTGAACCGGGAGAGCACATCGGCCAGCCCCCGGGCCGTCAGCTCGCTCTGTGGCATCAACAGCGCGGCGCCGCGGTCGGCCAGGAAGCGCGCGTTGATGGTCTGGTGGTCGTCCACCGAGTGCGGGTACGGCACCAGCACCGAGGCGATGCCGGCCGCGGCGATCTCGGCGACGGTGGTGGCGCCGGCGCGGCAGACGATCAGGTCCGTCTCCGCGTAACGCGCCGCCATGTCGTCGATGAAGGGAAGGACCGTGGCGTTGACGCCGCATGCCTGGTAGCGGTCCTGCACCGCGTCGTGGTGGGCCATGCCCGCCTGATGCGTGACGCGCGGGCGCGCCTCCGGCGCGATCAGCGCGAGCGCCTCGGGCACGACGGTGTTGAGCACCTGCGCGCCCAGGCTGCCGCCCACGACCAGCAGGCGCAGCTGCCCGGCGCGCGCCGCGTAGCGATTCTCCGGCGGCGCCATGGCGGCGATTTCCTCGCGCACCGGGTTGCCGGTCCAGATCACGGCGGTCGCCTCGCCGAAAGCGTTGGGAAAGGTGGTGAGCACCCGGTCGGCGAGCCTGGCCAGCACGCGGTTCGCCAGGCCCGCGATCGAGTTCTGCTCGTGGATGGCGAGCGGCCGGTTGAAGAAGGAGGCCATCATGCCGCCGGGAAACGAGACGTAGCCGCCCATGCCGAGCACGACGTCGGGACGGTGCGCGAAAATCGCTCGCGCGGTCTGCCAGAATGCAATCAGCAGGTTGAGCGGCAGCAGCGCGGCGGCAACCAGCCCCCGGCCGCGCACGCCGGAGAAGCGCACCCACGACATGGCGTAGCCGCGCGGCGGGATCAGCCGCTCCTCGATGCCGCCGCGCACCCCGATCCACACCACGTTCCAGCCCTGCGCGCGCAGGTACTCGGCCACCGCCAGCGCGGGGAAAATATGGCCGCCGGTGCCACCGGCCATGATCATGATGGTGCGGCTCACTTGATGCGCCTCCTGATCATGAACGAGGCCATCATTTCGGCGCAGGCTAATGCGCGCGGCGCGCGCGTTATGCCGGAGCCAAAATACCCTAAGCCGGTGGCAACGGCCATGATCATAATGGTGCGGGATGCGGGATGCGGGATGCGGGATGCGCCGGCGCCGGCTGTGCTCTGTTCATCACGAATCTCGTATCTCGTATCTCGCATCATCCATCGCCTAAACAGTGAACCCTCTCATCAGCTGCCTGTTTTCCCAATCCACCCGCAGGAGAACCGCCAGCGCGCAGCAGGTCGCCACCAGCGCGCTGCCGCCGAAGGAAAGGAGCGGCAGCGTCAGTCCCTTGGTCGGCAGCATCCCGGTGTTCACGCCGATATTGATGATCGCCTGCATGCCGATCCACAGGCCGATGCCCTGCGCCACCAGCGCGGAGAAATAACGCTCGAGCGACGCGGCGCGCCGCCCGATCATGAATGCCCGCGCCACGATCCAGCCGAAGGCCAGGATGATGGCGGCCACGCCCACGAAGCCCAGTTCTTCGGCGATCACGGCAAGCAGGAAGTCCGTGTGCGCCTCGGGCAGGTAGAACAGCTTCTCCACGCTCGCGCCCAGCCCCACGCCCAGCCACTCTCCGCGCCCGAACGCGATCAGCGCGTGGGACAGCTGGTAGCCCTTGCCGTAAGGATCGGCCCACGGGTCCATGAATCCGATCACGCGCTGCAGGCGGTAGGGGGAGGTGAATATGAGCACCATGAAACCGGCCAGCAGCAGGCCCAGCAGCCCCGCGAACAGCTTCCAGTTCATGCCGCCGAGGAAAAGGATGCCCATCGCGATCACGGTGATGACGACGAAGGCCCCGAAATCGGGCTCGCGCAGCAGCAGCCATCCGACGCCCATCATCACCACGAACATCGGCAGGAAGCCCTTGCGGAAGCTGTCCATGTGCGCCGCCTTCCTCGCCGTGTAGTCGGCGGCGTAGAGCACGGCGAACAGCTTCATGAACTCGGAGGGCTGCAGGGTGACGAACTGCAGCGAGATCCAGCGCTGGCTGCCATTCACTTCCCGGCCCACGCCCGGGACCAGCACCAGCACCAGCAGCCCGGCGCCGAACAGGAACAGGTACGGAGCGGCCTGCTGCCACAGCCGCAGCGGGATCTGGAACGCGATCACCGCCGCCATCACGCCCGCCGCCACGAACAGCCCGTGCCGCATCAGGAAATAAGTCGGCTGGTGCCCGGTGGCGCGGCTGCCCTCCGCGATCGCGATCGACGCCGAGTACACCATCACGAGACCCAGGCCGATCAGCAGCACCGTGGTCCACACCAGGCCCTGGTCGAACTCGGCGAGCGGCGCGCGCGGATTGGCATCGGTATAGAACACGCTCTAGCGCCTCCCGCTCTCGAGACGCCGCACCGCCGCGGCGAAAGCTTCCGCCCGGTGGACGTAATCGCGGAACATGTCGTAGCTCGCGCACGCGGGGGACAACAGCACGGCGTCTCCCGGCTGGGCGGCGCCGAATGCCCTGGCCACCGCTTCTTCCATGCCATCGGCGCGCTCGATCCGCACGCCGCCGCTGGCGAGCGCGCGCTCGATCAGCGGGGCATCGCGCCCGATCAGCACCACGGCGCGCGCGCGCGCTTTCACGGCGGGCGCGAGCGGCGAGAAGTCCTGCCCCTTGCCGTCGCCGCCGGCGATCAGCACCACCGGCCGCTCCATGCCGGAGAGCGCGGCGACCGTGGCACCGACGTTGGTGCCCTTGGAATCGTCGTAGAAGGCCACGCCCGCGATCTCGGCCAGCTTCCGCATGCGATGGGGAAGCCCGCGGAAATTCCGCAGCGCATCGATGAGCGGCGCATCGGGCAGCCCGATCGCTTGCGCAAGCGCGTGAGCAGCGAGCGCGTTGGCGGCGTTGTGCAGACCGGCGAGCGGCAACTCGTCCACGGCCATCAGGCGGCGCCCGCCTTGCGCCAGTGCGCGGCAAGTCCCGGACGTGATGCCCCACTCCGACTCCCCGCGCGGGGGCGCGAGGCCGAAGGTGTGCAGGGTGCGGCCGGCGCGCGCCATGTCCAGGGTCAGGCGGTCGTCGCGATTGAGTATCTGCACGCCGTTGCCCGAGAACACGCGGGCCTTCGCGGCCGCGTAATCGGTCATGCTGTCGTAGCGGTCGAGGTGGTCCTCGGTGACGTTCAACACGGCCGCCGCGTCGGGCTCGAGGCTCCGGGTGCTCTCGAGCTGGAAGCTGGAGAGCTCAAGCACGAACACGTCCGGCGCCGGGCCGCCTGCCTCGATTGCGGTCAGCGCGTCCAGCACCGGCACGCCGATGTTGCCGGCCACCGCCGTCGCGCGCCCCGCCGCGCGGCACATCTCCCCCGTCATCGCCGTCACGGTGCTCTTGCCGTTCGAGCCGGTCACTGCAAGCACCTTCGGGGTTCCGTGTTCCAGGTTCCAGGTTCCAGGTTGTTTGAGCGCCTGGGCGAAGAGCTCGACGTCGCCGGCCACGGGAACGCCGCGCCTGATGGCCTGCGCGATCGGCGCTTCGCGCCGGTCGATGCCGGGGCTGATCGCGATCAGGTCGGCGCCCGCCAGCGTCGCATCGCTGAACTTGCCGGTCGCGAGCGGGGCCCGCGGCAGCTCGGCCGCAAGCCGCGCGGCGTGCG
>CAYYZZ010000108.1:0-8360 GCA_964476235.1 uncultured Streptomycetaceae bacterium
TGCTCGCGGAAGCCGGGGCGGAAGTGATCAAGATCGAGCGTCCGGGCACGGGCGACGAGATGCGCAGCTATACGCCCAGGTTCGGCGCCGACAGCGTCAACTTCGCGCTGTTGAATCGCGGCAAGCGCTCGGTCGCGATCGACCTTAAGGAACCGGGGGCGGTCGAGCGCCTGATGCCGCTGGTGAAGAGCGCCGATGTCATCGTCGAGCAGTTCCGGCCCGGCGTGATGGACCGGCTGGGCCTGGGCTACGAGGTGGTGTCGCGCGTCAATCCCCGCATCATCTACTGCGCGATCACGGGCTACGGCCAGTCCGGCCCCAAGGCGATGACGGCGGCGCACGACCTCAATTACGCCGCAGAAGCCGGGATGCTCGCCCTTGCGGCGGGCGCCGACGGCGCGCCGGTGCCCCCGGCGGCGCTGGTCGCGGACATCGGCGGCGGCTCCTATCCCGCAGTGATCAACATCCTGCTGGCGCTCCGCGAGCGCGAGCGCAGTGGCCGCGGCTGCAAGCTCGACATTGCCATGGCGGATAACCTGTTCACTTTCATGTACTGGGCGATGGGCGACGGGCTCGCCGCGCAGCGCTGGCCGCAGCCGGGCAAGGCGCTCGTCACCGGCGGCAGCCCCCGTTACCGGATCTACCGCACGCGCGACGACCGCTTCGTCGCCGCGGCGCCGCTCGAGGAGCGGTTCTGGCAGAACTTCTGCGATGCCATTGGACTCGCCGCCGATGCGCGCGACGACAGCCGCGATCCGCAAGCAGCGATCGGCGCGGTTGCAGCGCGCATTCGGGCGAAGACCGGAGAGGAGTGGAAAGCACTGTTCGCGGGCAAAGACATGTGCTGCAGCGTGGTGGGCTCGATCGAACAGGCGCTTGCCGATCCCCACTTCAAAGCGCGCGGGGTGTTCGAGCGCAAGCTGAGTGCCGATGGCAAATCCATATCCGCCCTCCCCGTTCCGATCGCGCCCGCCTGGCGCGGGACCGACACCGCCGGCTACCCGGCGCTCGGCGAGGCGAACTCGCTCCTCGACACAAAAGACTGATCTCAAAAACGCTGTAATGGACAGGATTCACAAGATTAACAAGATTAAAACCGCATTAAATCCTGTATATCCCCTTCCCCCGCTTGCGGGGGAAGGTAGGATGGGGGCGCCTCGTCTAGACCTTGTTAATCCTGTCTATTCGATGAATTTTTTCTGGCACTGAATGCGCGCGCTCGTCGTCCACCAGCACGGTCCGCTGGACAATCTGAAGCTCGAGGCATTTCCCGATCCGAAACCCGGGCCGGAAGAAGTCCTGATCGACATCCACGCCGCCAGCGTCAATTTCCCCGATCTGCTCGTGATCGGCGGCACCTACCAGAACCTGCCGGCGAGGCCCTTCGTGCCGGGCAAGGACCTCGCCGGAACGGTGGCCGCGGTCGGCGCCAATGTTTCCGCTGTGAAACCCGGGGAGCGGGTGATGGCGCAGATCGAGTACGGAGCATTTGCGGAACGGGCGGTCGTCCCGTCCCACAACTGCCACCGAATGCCTGCCAGCATGAGCTTTGCCGAGGGCGCTGCGATGGGGCTGGTTTATCTCACTGCACATTTCGCGCTGGTCGAGCGCGGGGAGCTCAAGCCGGGCGAAACGGTGCTGGTCACCGGCGCGGCTGGGGGTGTCGGACTCGCCGCCGTGCAGCTCGCCAAGGCGCTCGGCGCCACCGTAATCGCCAGCGTTAGCAGCGAAGTGAAAGCGGCGCTTGCGCGCGCCGGCGGCGCCGACCACGTCGTGCGGACCGACGCGCCAGATTTGCGCGAAAGCTTCCGCCAGCAGGTGTTCGCCGCGCTCGGCAAACGCGGCGTGGACCTCATCGTGGATTCCGTCGGCGGCGACGTATTCGACGCGAGCCTGCGCGCCATCGCGTGGTGCGGGCGTCTGGTCACGGTCGGCTTCGCGTCCGGCCGCGTGCCGGAAGTGAAGGCGGGCCTGGTCCTGGTAAAAAACATCTCGCTGATCGGCCTGCAGATGAGCGACTACCGCGACCGCGCGCCGGAACAAATACGCCAGGCGCAGGCAGAATTGTTGCGGCTCTACGAAGCCGGCAAGATCAAGCCGCACGTGATGGCGGTCCACCCCTTCGAATCTTACCGTGAGGCGCTGGCGACAGTGCGCGACCGCCGGGCGCTCGGTAAGGTGGTACTGGCGATCAAGCCGGAATGATCTGCAGCGACACCGATATAATTAACCGGCCATGGCCAGCGTGATCCCACTCAAACCGGGGTTGTCCGCTTCGCCGCTGGAGGAAGGTGCGAGCCTCGAGTTGTGCGCGACGGTCCTGCAGTGGCGCTATGAGGACCTCCCGCCCGCGGTCGTGCGCATGCTCAAGTCGTTCCTCATCGACACGCTTGGCGTAATCGGCGGCGCGGCGCGCGCGCCGGGAATACCGGAGTTGCACGCGCGTCTTACACGATGGGAACGCGACGGATCGGCGACTGCGCTGATCGGCAAGCGCCGCCTGTCGCCGCCCAGCGCCGCGCTCGCCAACGGCGCCGCTTCCCACGCCCTCGACTTCGACGACCAGCACGACCCGGCGCGCGTGCACACCAACTGCGTGACACTGCCCGCGCTGCTCGCGACGGCGGAAGACATAGGCGGAGTTTCCGGGCCGGGGTTTCTGCTTGCCTATGCCGTGAGCGCCGAGCTGCACGCGCGACTCGGCCTCGCGTGCTACAACAGCCTGGGCAAGGGCTGGCATCCGACGATGGTGTTCGGCGTGCTCGCGGCGAGCCTCGGGGCCGGCCGGCTGCTCAAGCTCGATGCCGGAGGCCTCAATAACGCCCTGGGGCTCGCGTTCCACCAGGCGGGCGGATCAGCGCAAAGCATGCGCGACGGGGTACTTTCCAAGCGCATGGGCCCCGGCTTCGCGGCGCGCTCGGCGGTGCTCAGCGCGTTTCTCGCCGCCGATGGCATCACCGGGACCCGGCGCACTCTGGAAGGCAATGCGGGAGTCGCCGCACTCTACGAGCGCGGCGAAATTCATCCGGAGCTGCTGTTCGACGGCCTCGGACGGGAATGGCGCATCCTGGAGTACAGCTTCAAGCCCTACCCCTGCTGCCGCTGCAACCACACGGTGATCGGGCTCGGCATCCGCCTGCACGCCGAAGGCGTGCGGCCGGATGCGGTGGAATCCGTCGAGATCGGCCTCGGCAACGTCAACTGGCTCACGGTCGGCGAGCCGTACGAGGCGAAACGAGCTTCGGTGGTGCACGCGCAATTCAACGCATCGTACAGCTTCGCCCGCGCACTGGGCGACGGCAGGGTCGATCTGCGCACCTACCAGCAGCCGCAAATCACCGACCGCGCGATGGCAGCGCTCGCCGGACGCATCACCGTTGTTTCGGACCCGGCAATCGAACCTGCCGCCATCGAGCCGGCACGTATCAAGGTCAAGCTCAAGGACGGCCGCTCGATCGAGGTTTCCTCCAGCACCCTCAAGGGCAGCCCCCGGGAACCGTTGACTGAGGCCGAACTTCAGGCGAAGTTCCGCGATTGCCTGCAATTCGGGCTGGGAGCGTCAATACCGGATGCGGACCGCCTGGCGGGCATGGTAGATGCTCTCGAGCGCAGCACGGACGTCGCCCGCGACATCGTAGGCGGGTTCCCGCTTCCCGCTCACTAAATTCAGCGTTCGGCCGTCCGGCGATCGCCGAGGAAATTGCCGATGTGGTCGCCTTCCTGTACTCGGACCGCGCCTTCTACATGTGGGGAACCATCGTCAGCGTCGGCGGCGGTGCGACAGCCAGGAAGTAGAACTGAGTACTCCTTGGAGGCCGTATCAAAATCAATGATACGGCCCCTAATGTAGGGGAGGATGAGGGGAGCATCCCCTCATTACCTACCTTAGTCGATCAAACGCGCTGAAGCAGCGGGCGCAGCTCGCGGATATCCCTGACGTCCTCGAGGGCAACGACTCTATCGATGAGCTTCTCGCACTTTTCATTGCCAAGCACGGGAACGATCAGATCCCGGGCTTTCGCCATGACTTCCTCGCTGGTCATCGGATTCTCCGGGCTGCCGCGAACGGTATCGTTGCGCTCCGTTATCGTGGTGCCGTCGCGGAAAGTGATCTCGACGATCGCCACTCGCTTGGGCAAGAGACGCTCCAGGCTTTCATCCGCGAGGACCTTGATCTTCGCTTTTTGGCGGAGCACCGCGGGATCCTGCATTCGCGGCTCATCGTGGGCGGCTTTGAACGACAGACCCTTGTCGATGAGCATGACCGCAATCAAATATTGCATCGACAGATTGGCCATCACGCTGTCGTCGATCTTGTCGGCCGCGCTGCTGGCAACCCGGATGTTTATCCGCTCGACATCGTCCGGCTCGAACGGGCGACGCTGACGTATGATCGAGACAGCCTCGAGAGGCGACTGGATCGGGCCTCCCGTGCTCCACTTCTTGATAATTGTATTCTGCACCTCGTATTCTTCTCCGAGCTTGCGCACCAATATCTCCGGATCCGCCTTGGGTGCATAAGACTCGAATAGATTTCCCGGTCCCGAGAACACGTCGTTTACGCCCGTCCACCCGGCCTGCACCAGCATCGCTGCCGTTACACCGTTGCGCGCGCCCATCCCGCCGAACATGAAGGATTTCTCGACGTGTTCGGTATCCTGCCGCCAGGCGCCGATGCCGGCGCCCGCTTGTTGGGAAGCATAGTCAATGAGCGTGCGCATTTGCCGCGTGTCCAATGCAACCGCGCAACCGCAGGCTGCCGACGCGCCAAATGTTCCGACGATGTTATGCGTCTCGCTCAGCACGCCGCCCTTGGCGACCAGCTTGAACGCTCTCAAGCCGACGTCATAGCCGAGCGCCACTGCCCGGATGAAGCGTGTTCCATCGATGCGGTTCTTCTCGCCTATCGCCAGCGCCGCTGGCACGATGGCGCATCCCGGATGTGCGCCGCCGGTGCTGTAGTTGTCGTCGGTCTCGTCGGCGTTGGCGAGAACGCCATTCACCATCGCCGCCTCGATCGGCCCGGTCAGCAGTTCCGAGGCAACGACGGTTGCGATCTTTTCCCCGCCATATGCCCTGGCAAAACGAAGTGCGTGCAGGCCGGGCGTGAGTTGCGCGCCTGACACCATGGCCGCGATGGTGTCCAGTATGTGGTGTTTCGTTTCTTTGACGACGCTGTCCGGCAACGAGCGTCCGGCAGCCGCGCTCATGTATGTACTGAGCGTCACCATCGTGGGATTGATCTCTTCCCCAACCGTAGTCTTTGCGCGCGTACCCTGCTTACGCACTGCATTGTCTTTCGTCATTGCATATTTCTCCCTTCACGAATGGAATTATAGTCCGCTGCATATTGCGAACGGTATAATATGCCGTCCGTTGCCGCGTGGCGCCGGGCGAAACTCGAGGAGAACAGCATGAATACGCGTTTTAGCAGTAGTCTCATCAGATCTTTCCTGGCCGCCGTTATCGGCACCGCCGCTGCGCTGACGGGCACCGTCCAAGCGCAGCCATTTCCCTCGAAGCCCATCGAGTTCAACGTCCACACTTCGCCCGGCGGCGGAACAGATCTGTTTGCGCGCACCGTGACGGACATTCTCATCAAGGAGAAGGCGTTTTCACAGCCCATCGTCGTATCGAACCGGCCTGGAGGAAGCGGGGTCATCGCGTTCACCCACATCAAGAGCAAGCGCGGCGATCCGCACGTGGTGCTGACCATGGCAACCGGTTCGTTTCTCACCGCCACCGTCCGCAAGGAGCTGGATCTCGGGCTCGAGCACTTTACACCGCTCGTGTCCTTCGCGATCGATCCGCAGGTGATCGCCGTAGCCGCGGACTCGAAGTTCAGGAACGTCAAGGAACTGCTCGACGCCGGGCGAAACGAGCCTAATGCCATCACGGCCAGCATCACCTCCGCCACGGGCACGGCCCGACTGCTGCTGTACCTCATCGAGCGCGAGACTGGGGCCAAGTTCAAGTACGTGTCGTTCAAGAGCGGCAGCGAGGCGACGACGGCGGTGGCCGGTGGACACACCCAGTTCACGCCCGAGAACCTGAGCGAGATGCTGGGAATGGTCGAAGGCAAGAAGCTGAGAGTGCTGGCGGTCACCGGCGACAAGCGCCTGGCCGCCGTGCCGGACGCGCCAACCATGAAGGAGCTGGGCTACAAAGTGGTTGTCGGCACCGGGCGCGGCTTCGTCATGCCCGCCGGCGTGCCTAAGGAAGCGGCAGCGGCCATGGAAGCGGCGCTTAAGCGCGCGTACGACAGCGCGGCGTGGAAGGATTTCGCCAAGCGCAACAACTTCGAGGACAACTACCTGGGAAGTGCGGAATGGGGAAAGTCCCTGGCGCGGCAACAGACGGAAATGGTGGAATTCATGGCCCATATCAGCGCGCCCCAGAAACCCTGAGCCGAAACTACCTGGTCGCGAAGGCGAAGGAAGCCGGGGTGAAGGTGGATTGATCGAACGCGAGCTCGGGCGTGAGATGGACCGCACCGAGCCCGTCCCGCCGGTGTATCCGCACGAAGAGTTCCAGCGTAGCGCCGTTCCCATTGCTAATGACGACGACCCAGGATCTTCTCATGACACGTCACCTGCCCTGCAGCATCCTGCTTGCCGCCCTCCTGGTCGCGCTGCCCGCCGCGCACGCGCAATGGAAGCCCGACCGCACGGTGGACGTCGTGGTGTTCTCCGCCCCCGGCGGCGGCAACGACAAAACGGCGCGGGTGATGCACAAGATCTGGAGCGAGAACAAGATGCTCGACGCGGTCGTGACCAACAAGGTCGGCGGCGGCGGCTCGGTGGCGTACACCTACGTGAACCAGAAGACCGGTGACCCGCACGTCGTTGTCATCGCCCAGGCCGGGCTCATCACCAACCGTATCAGCGGCTTGAGCCCGGTGCATTACTCCGACCTCACGCCGCTTGCGTTCGTCGGCAACGAGCCGGTGGGACTCACCGTGCGCGCCGATGCGCCCTACAAGACCGTCAAGGAATTCGCGGACCAGTTGAGGAAGGATCCCCAGTCGCTCGCGATCTCCGTGGGCAGCACGCGCGGCGCCGTCAACCATTTCACCGTGGCGATGCTCGCCAAGGCGGTAGGCGTCGATCCCAAGGTGCTCAAGATCCTGGTGTTCGGAGGCGGCGCCGAGGCCACCACCAATCTTCTCGGCGGCCATATCAGCGCCACGTCGCTCGCCATCAACAACGCCATCCCGCACCACAAGGCGGGCACCGTGCGCATCCTTGCGATCAGCACGCCGAAGCGCTCGTCCGGCCTGCCCGATGTTCCGACGTTCCGGGAGAACGGCTTCGACGTCGTGATGGAAGGATGGACGATCTTCATGGGACCGAAAGGCCTCACGCCCGCGCAGGTCGCGTACTGGGAAGGCGTCCTCGCGAAGACCGTCCAGCACCCGGAGTGGAAGCAGTACCTCGAGTTCAATTCCTGGGAATGGGGCTACAAGAACTCGCGGGAATCGCTCGAGTACCTGAAGAAGGACGACGAACAATCCAGGTCGCTGCTCACCGAGCTGGGCATGGCCAAGTGAGCGATTGCTATTGCTTTGCCGGCGGCTTCTCGAAGGCCCGATCCACGCCCTTGAGCGCCTCGTCGTAGCGCTTGCGCGCCTGCGCTTCCTTTTGCCGCGCTGAATCGAGCGCTTTCTTCGAGTCGTCCAGCTGCCGCTTCATCGCGTCGGTGCGCTCGCGCGCCGCGCGGCTTGCTTCCTGCGCGTTGAAAAAATCCTGCTCGGCGAGCTTGGCCTCGTACTGCGCCTGCTGCAGGTCGCGGTAAGCGGCACCGGTCGCCTGCTGGCTGCGCTGGATCGCCTGCTCGCGGTTCGTCAGGTCCTCGACCGGCGCCAGCGCCGCCGCCATCGAGACCGCCGTCAACATCAAGATTGCGCAGACTATTTTCACGGCATCAGGGTACCACGGGATTGCTGCGATAAGAGTGGGCCCTGTTGGACTCGAACCAACGACCAAGGGATTATGAGTCCCCTGCTCTAACCAACTGAGCTAAGGGCCCACAAGGAATTTGCCGTGCTAACGCCCGGCAAATTCCTTAATGGGGATTCTACAGAAATACAGGGGTCTCCATTAAAGTTAGCCGGCAGCGGGATTATCGGAGCCCTGCCGCCCTATCTAGCCCCCAACACCGGGCTAGAGTGATGCCGGCTAACTTTCCTGGTCGAGGAAGCTGCGCAGCCGCTCGGAGCGCGAGGGATGGCGCAGCTTGCGCAGCGCCTTGGCTTCGATCTGCCGTATGCGCTCGCGCGTGACGTCGAACTGCTTGCCGACCTCCTCCAGCGTGTGGTCGGTGTTCATCTCGATGCCGAAGCGCATGCGCAGCACCTTCGC
>CAYYZZ010000109.1:0-8331 GCA_964476235.1 uncultured Streptomycetaceae bacterium
TGATCGTGCCGTTCGCGGCCGGCGGGCCGGGCGACATCCAGGCGCGCATCATAGGGGCGAAGCTGACCGAGACCTGGGGCCAGCAGGTCGTGGTCGAGAACCGCGGCGGCGCGAATGGCATCATCGCCTACGAGTTGGGCGCCAGGGCCGATCCGGACGGCCACACGGTGAGCCTGATCTCGGCGGGCTTCACGATCAACGCGACGCTCTATCCGAAGCTGCCCTACGACAGCGTGCGCGATTTTGCGCCGGCCACGCAGATCAGCTCGGGTCCGGCGATCGTGGTCGTGCATCCTTCGCTGCCGGCACGCTCGGTGAAGGAGCTCATCGCATTGGCGCGCGCGAAACGCGGCCAGATCATCTACATGTCCGCCGGCGTGGGCGCCCCCAGCCACCTCGCCGTCGAGCTGTTCAAGACGATGACGAAAACCGACCTCATCCACGTTGCCTACAAGGGTATCGCGCCGGGCATCACCGATTTGCTTGCGGGGCAGGTCCAGGTCAGCTTTCCCACCATCCTTGCGGGGCTGACTCACGCCAAGTCCGGCAGGCTGCGCGCTTTGGCGACGACGGGGGCGAGCCGCGCGCCGGCGGCTCCCGACCTGCCGACGGTGGCGGAAGCCGGGGTTCCCGGTTACGCGGCCGCGAACTGGTTCGGCATCGCCGTCCCGGCGAAGACTCCTCCCGCCGTCGTCTCCAGGCTGAGCCAGGAAATCGGCCGCGTGCTGCGCATGCCCGACGTGCGGGAACGGCTGCTGACGCAAGGCATGGAACCGGTCAGCAACACGCCGGACGACTTCTCAAAATACGTTCAGTCCGAGATCGCCAAGTGGGCGGGGGTCGTAAAAGCTTCTGGCGCGAAGCCGAATTGAAATGACGGAACCGCAACGGCCAACCGGGAACGCGGAAGCGGCCGCCTGCCACCAGCGCGGCCTCGAGTTGTTGCAAGGCGATCAGGCGGCCCTCAGCCTCGCGGAGTTCGAGCGGGCGGTCATGCTGGACCCCGCCAACGCCGAGTTCCTGAAAAGCCTCGGTAACGCCCGCAAGGCCATGGGCGATCTGGTGGGCGCGATGGCGAGCTTTCGACGCTCCGTGATGCTGGCGCCCGACTACACGACCCCGATATACAACCTCGGCCTGGTCCTGCTCGACCTGGGCCGGCCGGAGGAGGCGGAAGAGCACTTCCGCCGGATACGGGAACTCGATCCGCGGGATACGGAAGTGCTGTTCCACCTGGCGCTGCTCGCCGCCGACCGCTCGGAATTTTCCGAGGCGGCACAACTGTATCGCAGCGCGCTGGAGCTGGCGCCGGACAATCCTATCCTGTGGTTCGGCCTCGCGCTGGCCTGCCGGCAAATTCCCGGGCACAAGGAAGAATCGGTCCAGTGCCTGCGCAAGTGCCTCGGGCTCAAGCCGGATTTTGCCGACGCGCATCACGAGCTGGCCGTTACGCTGCAGGCCGAGGGCCGGCTGAACGAGGCCGAGGAACATTACCGCAGCGCGCTGCGCTACGCGCCCGACAACGCGATGATCCACTGCCAGCTCGGCAATGCCCTGGTGAAGGGCAACCGCGCGGGCGAGGCGATCGAGTGCTATCGAAAGGCCATACAACTCGATCCGAAGCTCACCTACGCTCATCTCAACCTCGGATCCGCGCACGGGCTGATGGGAGCATACGACCAGGCGCTGCGCTGTTACGAGGCGGCTCTGAAACTTCAGCCCGGGAATGCCGCCGCCCGGGGATGCCTGTTGTTTGAAATGCAGCGTATCTGCGACTGGTCGCGGTTCGAAGAGCTGTCCGGGAAGCAGCGTGGCGCCGCTTTGAGCAAGTCCGAACAGGAAATCCTCCCCTTCAGCCTGCTATCCATCCCGTCCACACCGGCGGAACAACTGCAATGCGCCAGGCATTACGCGGAACGCCAGGCGCTGTCCGTTGCCCGAGATCGCGAGCGCCTGCACTTCCGCCACGAGCGGCGCTCGACAGGCCGGCTCAGGATCGGCTACCTGTCCGCCGACTATCGCGAGCACCCGGTGGCTTCCTTGATCGCGGAGCTGTTCGAGTTGCACGACCGCGGCCGCTTCGAAATCGCGGCCTATTCCTACGGCCCCGATGACGGCAGCCCGATGAGGGCGCGGCTCAAGGGGGCATTCGACCGTTTCGTGGAAGTCGGCCCGATGTCGCACGCCGACGCCGCTGCCAGGATCCATGCCGACCGGGTGGACATACTGGTGGACTTGACGGGCTACACCTCGTTGGGGCGCGCCGAGATCGCCGCCTTGAGGCCGGCGCCGGTCCAGGTCAGCTATCTCGGCTATCCCGGCACCCTGGGCGCCGATTTCATCGATTACGTCGTCACCGACCGCTTCATCACGCCGCCGGGGCACGAGGCGCATTTCAGCGAAAAACCCGTCTACATGCCGGGCAGCTACCAGGCGAACGACCGCAAGCGGTCCGTGGCCGACACGCCGCCGCGCAGCGAGCTGGGCCTGCCGGCGCAATCATTCGTCTTCTGCTGCTTCAATCACACCTACAAGATACTGCCGGGCGTATTCGCGGCATGGGCGCGGCTGCTCAAGGCCATCCCGCACAGCGTGCTGTGGCTGCTGAAGAGCAATGCCTGGGCGGAGCAGAACCTGCGCCGCGAAGCGCAGAACCATGGAATTGCCCCGGAGCGCCTGATTTTCGCCCCGGCATGGCCGCAGGAACGGCACCTCGGCCGGATTCCGGCCGCGGATCTCTTCCTGGATACCCTGCCCTACAACGCCCACACGACCGCCAGCGATTCGCTCTGGGCCGGGCTGCCGGTGCTGACCTGCGCGGGCAACACATTCGCATCCCGGGTCGCCGGCAGCCTGTTGACGGCGGCCGGGATGCCGGAGCTGGTGACGCAGTCGATGGCAGGTTATGAAACGCTTGCGCTGCGCCTGGCCAGCAACCCCGGGGAACTGGCGGCGCTGCGAGCCAAGCTGGCCCGGAACCGGACCACCACCCCGTTATTCGACACGCCGGCCTTCACCCGGCAGCTGGAAACCGCCTATTTCCGGATGTGGGAGAACCACCTGGCGGGCAACGGGCCGCGCGCAATCGAGCTTTAGGTTGCTAAAATCCACCCCATGACCGCGGTTGTCGAACAGGTCGCCGTCGATCTCGCCCGCCAGCGCGAGGTCGTTGCCGCGTTGCGCGGTTTTCTTCCCGGGACTGCGGTACTGTTCGATGGCGAGGACGTGAAGCCCTACGAATGCGACGGGCTCTCCGCCTACCGCCAGGTTCCCATGGTGGTCGCGATGCCGGACACCGAGGAGCAGGTCTGCCGCATCCTCAAGTCCTGTCACGAAATGCGTGTGCCGGTCGTCGCGCGCGGAGCAGGAACCGGGCTTTCCGGCGGCGCCCTTCCACTCGGCAACGGGGTGCTCCTCTCGCTCGCTAAATTCATGCGCATCGTGGAGTTGGACCCACGCTCGCGCACCGCGCGGGTGCAGCCCGGCGTGCGCAATCTCGCGATCTCGGAAGCGGCGGCACCGCACGGGCTCTACTACGCGCCCGACCCGTCGAGCCAGCTCGCGTGCAGCATCGGCGGGAACGTCGCGGAGAATTCCGGCGGCGTGCACTGCCTCAAGTACGGGCTGACGGTGCACAACATACTGAAGCTCCGCGTCGCCACCATCGAGGGCGAGATCGTCGAGATCGGGGCTGATGCTCTGGATTCACCGGGCTACGACCTGCTCGCGTTGATGACCGGCTCCGAGGGCCTGCTCGGCGTGGTGACCGAGGTCACCGTGAAGCTCCTGGCCAAGCCCGAATTCGCGCAGGTCGTGATGGCGGCGTTCGACGACGTGGAAAAAGCCGGCCATGCCGTCGCCAATATCATTGCCGCAGGCATCATCCCCGCGGGGCTGGAGATGATGGACCAGGCGGCGACGCGCGCGGTGGAGGATTTCGCGCACGCCGGCTACCGCACCGACGTCGCGAGCATCCTGCTCTGCGAATCGGACGGCACGGCGGAGGAAGTCGCCGACGAAGTGAAGCGCGTGCAGGAAGTCATGGAGCGCAGCGGCGCGGTACAGACGCAGGTCTCGCGCGACGAAGCCGAGCGGCTGCGGTTCTGGGCCGGGCGCAAGGCGGCCTTCCCCGCCGTCGGCAGCATCTCGCCCGATTACTACTGCATGGACGGCACCATCCCGAGAAAACAGCTGGGCCCGGTGCTGCGCGCGATCATGGCGATGGAAAAAAAGCACGGGCTGCGCTGCGCCAACGTGTTCCACGCGGGCGACGGCAACCTGCACCCGCTGATCCTTTACGACGCCAACAAGCCCGGCGAGCTCGCGCGCACCGAGGCCTTTGGCGCGGAGATCCTCGAGCTGTGCCTCAAGGTCGGCGGCACCATCACCGGCGAGCACGGCGTGGGCGTGGAAAAGATCAACCAGATGTGCATCCAGTTCAAGACGGCGGAGCTCGAGGCCTTCCACGGCGTGAAGCGCGCTTTCGACGAGCATGGCCTGCTCAACCCCGGCAAGGCGGTGCCCACCCTGCACCACTGCGCCGAGTTCGGGCGCATGCACGTGCATTCGGGACAGCAGAAGTTTCCTGATCTGCCCAGGTTCTAGTAAGACGATTGAGGCTGTCAGGCCGTGCAAAACGCGAATATGGAGTTCACCAAGCCATGAAAGCCGCATTGATCATCTTCGATCGCATGACCATTCTCGATTTCATCGGCTTCTACGACCCGATAACCCGCCTTAAGTCCATGAACGTGATCCCGGACTTTGAATGGCGGATTTGCTCCAGCAAGCGGCAGGTCACCGATGACCGGGGAGCAGGGCTCGGCATCATCGCCGATTCGACAGGCGAGCCTCTCGATCGATACGACCTGCTGTTCGTTCCCGGCGGCCAGGGAACGCGAGCTTTGCAGCACGACAAGGAATTCATCGAGTGGCTGAAATCCGCAGCGCAGGTGAAACTGAAAACCTCGGTTTGCACGGGAGCGCTGCTGCTGGGTGCCGCCGGCTATCTTCGAGGCAGGCAGGCAACGACTCATCCAGGCGCATACAGGGAATTGGAGCCCTATTGCGATGCCGTCGTCTCGAAGCGTGTGGTCGACGAGGGAAGTGTCATCACTGCAGGCGGAGTTTCGTCTTCGATCGACCTGGGATTGCATGTCGTACAGCGGCTGGCTGGCGCAGAGGCGCGGGTCAAGATTGCCAAACAGATGGATTATCCGTACCGATGGGAACCCTAGCCTGTGCAGCAAAGCATTGATCAACTTGCTGCCACGATTCGTGAAGCAGCCAAGCAGAAAAGGCCGCTGTGCGTTCGTGGCGGCGGGACGAAAGACTTCTACGGCGGCGGAATGCGCGGCGACAGGCTCAGCACTCTCGATTACCGCGGCATCGTTGCCTACGAGCCAACCGAGCTGGTGATCACCGCGCGCGCCGGCACGCCGCTCGCCGAGATCGAGTCGGCGCTGCGGGAAAAAAGCCAGATGCTCGCGTTCGAGCCGCCCCACTTCGGCTATGTGCCCTCACCCCTGGCCCCTCTCCCGCCGGGCGCGGGCGAGGGGAACATCGTGCCGGCTGTGCCGGAAGCGAGGATGGCCACGCTGGGGGGCTGCGTCGCCGCCGGGCTTTCCGGCCCGCGCCGCGCCTACGCCGGGGCGGCGCGCGATTTCGTGCTCGGCGTGCGCATGCTCGACGGCAGGGGCGCCGACCTCCAGTTCGGCGGCCGCGTCATGAAGAACGTGGCGGGCTACGACGTCTCGCGCTTCATGACGGGCTCGCTCGGCACCCTCGGCCTGCTGACCGAGATTTCACTCAAGGTGCTGCCCCTGCCCGCCTCCGAAACGACGCTCCAACTCAAGCGCAGCGGGGCCGAGGCGATCACACTGATGAACGAATGGGCCGGAAAGCCGTTGCCGATCACGGCAACGGCTTTCCGTAATGAAGATCTCGGCGTACGACTCTCTGGAGCATCGGTTGCGGTCGAGGCCGCGATGAGGAAACTTGGCGGCACGAGGGTAGATCCCCATCAAGCGGAGCGTTTCTGGGCCGGCATACGCGAGCATACGGATCCGTTCTTTGCAGACGGGCAGCCGCTGTGGCGCCTGTCGGTGAAGCCCGCCGCGCCGCCGCTCGACCTTCCCGGCGCACAGCTCGTCGAATGGGGCGGCGCGCTGCGCTGGCTCTGCTCCGGCGCCGACGCGAGAACGATACGCGAGGCCGCGGCGCGCGCGGGCGGCCACGCCACGCTGTTCCGTGGCGGAGACAAATCGGCGGGCGTGTTCCATCCGCTCGCGCCGGGGCTGATGAAGATCCACCGCAACCTCAAGCGGACGTTCGACCCGGCGGGCATATTCAATCCAGGCCGGATGTATGATTTTGATACTTATGCTTTTTGATTCTGTTGGCGTCTTGGCGTCTTGGCGGTTCAATTCTTGTATTTCTTGGCGGTCTCGGCGTCTTGGCGGCTGACTAACGTGCATACCAACCTCGCCGATTTCATCCGCGACACGCCGCAGGGGCGCGAGGCCGACGCGATCCTGCGCAAGTGCACGCATTGCGGCATGTGCACGGCGACCTGCCCGACGTACCAACTGCTGGGCGACGAGCTCGACGGCCCGCGCGGCCGCATCTACCTCATCAAGCAGGTGCTCGAAGGAGCCGCGCCGACTGCCCGAACGCAGTTGCACCTGGACCGCTGCCTCACCTGCCGCGCCTGCGAAACAACCTGTCCGTCGGGCGTCCAGTACGGCCGCCTGGCGGATATCGGGCGGCCCCTGGTAGAAGCGCGCGTGCCCCGCGGCCCCTTGGAGTCGGCCTGGCGTTCGCTTTTGAATGCGGTGATTCCCCGGCCCGCTCTATTCAATTCGCTGTTAACTATGGGACGCCTGGTGCGCCCGCTGCTGCCGCCCTCGCTGTCGCGCAAGATTCCCAAGGGCACTGCGGTGCATTCATGGCCAAAGGCGTCCCATGCGCGCAAAATGCTGGTGCTGGACGGTTGCGTGCAGCCAGCGCTCTCGCCTGCAACCAACGCCGCCGCGGCGCGCGTGCTCGACCGTCTGGGCATATCGCTCGTGCGCGCCGCGAACGCCGGCTGCTGTGGCGCCGTGTCGTTTCACCTCAATGCGCAGGACGAAGCGCTGGGTTATATGCGCCGTAATATCGATGCCTGGTGGCCGCACATCGAACAAGGCGCCGAGGCCGTCGTCATCACCGCCAGCGGCTGCGGCGTCATGGTCAAGGACTACGGCCACGCGCTCGCGTACGATCCTGCTTACGCGAACAAAGCGAAGCGCGTCTCGGAACTCACGAAGGACATCAGCGAAATACTCGTCGCCGAACGAGCGAAGCTCAAGTCACTCTGCACTCAGCACTCAGCACTCAGGACTCAGCGCGTAGCATTTCATTCCCCGTGCACCTTGCAGCATGGGTTGAAGCTGCAGGGGGCGGTCGAAAAACTGCTGGGCGATCTCGGCTACGCGCTCAGCCCCGTCCCCGACGCTCACCTCTGCTGCGGCTCCGCCGGCACCTACTCCATCCTCCAGCCGGAACTTTCGCAACGCCTGCTGGAGAACAAGATCACCGCACTCGTCAGCGGGGCGCCCTCCCTCATCCTCACCGCCAACATTGGCTGCCAAGCGCATCTGCAGACTGCGACAGCCTTGCCCGTCCGCCACTGGATCGAAGCGCTGGACGAAAGCCTGCCGTAGCCTGTCGCCGTCACGCTAATCAAGCTAATCGCTGAACGCACCCGACATCGTATCGAGCGGCCATCGGGGCGACAGGCTAACCGGTTGACGCATACTGCACTTTTAGCCTAATATATTAGGCATTATTTAACTTAACGCCTAATATTATGGGCATCAAGAAAACCCTCCCTATCGAGGCTACCGAGCGCATCAAAGAGCTTGGCCATCGGGTGCGACTGGCGAGGACACGGCGCGGCATGTCGATCGCCGAAGTCGCCGCCAAGGCTGGCATCAATCGCAACACCCTCAACGCGCTTGAGCTCGGGAAGCCCGGTGTCGCGATTGGAGCCTACGTCACCGTCCTGTGGGCGCTTGGTCTCGACAAAACGCTGGACGGTGTCGCTCACCCCGACTCCGATACCCACGGCAAGACGCTGGAAGCGTCGCGGCGGCCCGAGCGTGTCCGCAAGTCGCAGAAGTCGAGGAACGAATATGACTTCTGAACGCCAGGCCTACGTGTACGTTCAGTTGCCCGGCACTCTCGATACGGTGCCGGCGGCCTTGTTGAAGGTCGAAAAGCTGCCCGACGGAACATTCGTCGGCCGCTTTCGCTACGGCGACCGGTACCTGGAGCGCAAGGACGCGATCG
>CAYYZZ010000110.1:0-8257 GCA_964476235.1 uncultured Streptomycetaceae bacterium
GAGGTTTCGCCGGGGAGGTTCACCAGGATGGCGGTGGTCGAGCCGCCGTACTGCGCTCCGTAGTAGATCCCCGCCAGCATGATCATCGCCGCGACCGGGGGCACGTTGAAGGTGATCGGCAGCAGCATGGCGATCGTCGCGAGCGGGCCGATGCCGGGCAGCACGCCGATCAGCGTACCCAGAAACACGCCGATGAAGCAGAACCAGAGGTTCTGCCAGGTCAGAGCGACGCTGAAGCCGAATACGAGATTGTTGAATAGTTCCATGTCAGTAACCCCACATGCCCTTGATCAGTGGATACGGCAGGCCCAGGCCGTAGATGAACATCGCCGTGCACAGGACGGTGAGGCCGATGGTGAGCAGGAGGACCTCCAACCACTTGAACTCCCTGCCCGCCACCGCCGCGAAGGGTATCAGCACCAGCATCGCGGGTATGAACCCGACTTCCTCCATCAGGTAGCCGAACGCGACTGTCGCGAGCGGCAGCACGATCAACGCGCGGAGCGACAAGTTGCCCTTGATTTTCTCGTTGTTCTTCACGCCCATCATCATGACGGCAACGCCGAACGCGATCATCATGACGCTGAGCACTGACGGGAAATATCCCGGCCCCATGCGCAACGCGCTCCCGAACGGGTAGTCGCGGGCGATCCACCATCCCGCGGCGCCGGTCACGATGTACATCAGGCCGGCAAAAAAGTCCCGGTTATTGCGCCAATCGAACTTCATTCAGAATCTCCACAGGTGACTGCGCGCGTGGATGCGTGCGAACGACAAGCCGGCTTCGACACGGACGGCTCCCCCTCATCTGGCGTGATTAGAACCCCGGCACACGCAACTATTATCCGGCCTCCCCCTCCTCCAGCGCCGGGGCCAACACGCCGCGGGCAGGCCGGTTGTTTCTTCTTGGGGCTGCCCGCGCCACCGCGTTGGCAGTCCACCATGTAAACGGGGGGGATGATAGCCGAGTTTTTGCGGAATGGCGAGCCTGTCGAACCGCGCGGAAATCAGCCGATATTGGCGCACCGGAGCGGTGCAGAACGTCCGGGGAAAGCTGGCTTTACATTCACCTTACGCGTGGCTTACGGCTGGAGCCGCGCATCGAGGAATTGCCTGACCCGGCGCACCAGTTCGTCCTCCATACCGGCGAAGAAATGGTCGGCGCCGGCGACCTGCAACTGGCCGGAACCGCGGATTCCCCGGATCGCCGCGGCGCGTTTCCCGGCGTTGTCGAGCACGGACGGGAAATCCTTCTCGCCGTAGAGATCGAGCACGGGCGCCTTGAAAGTATCCGCCTGCGTGAATTCACCCAGGATGCCGATGGCGGCCCAGGCATCGATGCGCGCATCGCCCGCGTGGTTGAGGAAGTAATTGGCCATGCGCGAGCCCATGCTATGCGAGACGATGGCGACTTTCTTCAGGCCCTTGCCGCGCAGGAATGCGACGGCGGCGGCGAGGCGCTCGGCCGCCTCGGGAAAAAGCGGCGGGTAGTAATCCGCCCGCATCTCTGCCATGAGCACCGGCATCTGCACCGAGAACGTGGCGTAACCCTGTTCGGAGAGCTGGCTGCGCAGCGGGTTGATCAGTCCCCAGTCGGGATGCACGCCGAGGCCGTGCACGACGATAACGCCGGCGACGGCCTTGGGATTCGGCGCCCAGAGCGCGAGGAACTTGTGCCCGTTCTTTTGCGCGAGATAAACCGGGTCGCCGACCAGGATCGCCGGCGCGATCTCGTCCGCCCAGCGCTTCTCGCGCGCGTAATCGGCTTGCGCGAACGCCAGCTGCGCGGCGAGCAGGGCCGCGCCGCACAACAACAGCCGTGAGTAGCGAGTGGTGAGTCGTGAGAAAAGCATGGGGCAGAGCGTGATCGCGTCAGTCGCAAACGATGGAGGGCCCTGCGGATTATCAGCCAAGCCCACCCCTGCGGCTACGTACCAGTAATAACGCTCCCCTCCTTTTCAAGGGGGGTGGCGCCGTCCTCTCCCTCCGTCTTCGCTCGTCGAGAGAAGACGGCACGAATCTCCCCTCTCAATTCGAGGGGGCGGGGGTGAGGGTCGACGTCGGGGTGGTTAGACGACGAGTGTCGATACCAGCAGAAACTCTATTACACCACCCCGCTCGCTGCGCGAGCACCCCTCCTCATCGGAGGAGGGGATAGGGGAAAGGTCTCCGCGATATTGCGGTGCAGCATATCTGGTCGGAACCGCCCGGAAAATTACTATGTAAGTTATTGATATAATTGGTTGTTGCTTTATTAAGACAGGCCAGATTGATTTTCCTGCAACGCAAGAGTAATGTTCGCGCCCTCCCGGTCACGGGGGGTAAATGATGGCCAACGGCTCTCATCTTCAGCAGTCCCGCGCCGCGCTGACGCTCCTCGCGCTCGGCATCGTCTTCGGCGACATTGGCACCAGTCCGCTCTACGCCGTCAAGGAAACCTTTGCGCCCGGCCACGGCATCGCCCTGACCGCTGAGAACATACTGGGCGGGCTCTCGACGATCTTCTGGGCGCTGATGATCGTCGTCTCGCTCAAGTACGTGACGCTCATCATGCGCGCCGACAACCGCGGTGAGGGCGGCATCATGGCGCTGCTCGCGCTCGCTTCAACCTCCATCAAGTCGCACCCCGAATGGCGCACGCCGCTGCTCCTGGCCGGCGCGATCGGGGCGTCGCTGTTCTACGGCGACGCGGTGCTGACGCCGGCGATCTCGGTGCTCTCGGCCGTCGAGGGCCTGGAAGTCGGCACCAGCGCGTTCAAGCCCTACGTCGTGCCGATCTCGGTGGGCGTGCTGATCGCGCTGTTCGTGTTCCAGCGTCACGGCACCGCGGCGGTGGGCGCGTTGTTCGGGCCGGTCACCCTGCTGTGGTTCCTCGCGCTCGCCGCCGCCGGCGTCTACGGCATCGCGGGCAACCCGCAGGTGCTGGAGGCGCTGAACCCCCTGCACGCGCTCGGCTTTCTCACGAACCACGGCCTGGCGTCCTTCGTGGTGCTGGGCTCGGTGGTGCTCGCCGTCACCGGCGCGGAGGCGCTCTATGCCGACATGGGCCATTTCGGCAAGGGACCGATCCGGCTCGCCTGGTTCGGGCTGGTGATGCCCGCCCTGGTGCTCAACTATTTCGGGCAGGGCGCGCTGCTGATCTCGAACCCGGCCGCGGTGCAGAACCCGTTCTACCTGCTGGTGCCGGGATGGGCGCTCTATCCGATGATCGCGCTGGCCACGGCCGCGACGGTGATTGCCTCGCAGGCGACGATTTCCGGCGCCTATTCGATCACCAAGCAGGCGATCCAGCTGGGTTTCCTGCCGCGCATGAACGTCGTGCATACCTCGGCGACGACCTTCGGCCAGATCTATATCCCCGCGATCAACTGGGCCCTGCTCGCCGCGGTGCTGGCGGCGGTGATCGGGTTCGGATCCTCTTCCAATCTCGCGTCGGCATACGGCGTAGCGGTCACCGCGACGATGCTGGTGGACACGGTGCTGACCTTTTTCGTGATCCGCTACGGCTGGGGTTACCCGCTCGCGCTGTGCCTCGCCGCGACCGGCTTCTTCCTCGCCGTGGACGCGGTCTTCTGCGCGTCGACGCTGCTCAAGGTCACCGACGGCGGCTGGTTCCCGCTCATCATCGGCGCCGTGGTGTTCACGTTCATGATGACCTGGCGGCGAGGGCGCGAGATCCTGTTCGCGCGGCTGAGGGCCTCCACCGTTCCGCTCGAGCCCTTCCTCGATTCGCTGTTCCGCGACGCGCCGCAGCGCGTGCCGGGCACGGCGGTGTTCCTCACCGCGACGGCCGACGTGGTGCCGCACGCGCTGCTGCACAACCTGTATCACAACAAGGTGCTGCACGAGCGCGTGGTGTTCCTCACGGTGCAGGTGAAGGACGTGCCGTGGGTGCCGTTGGGCGAGCGCGTGACGGTGGAGCCGCTCGGGCATGAATGCTATCGCTTGAGCCTCGATTTCGGCTTCATGAACCGGCCGGACGTGTGGCAGGCGCTCTCCGAGCTGTGCCCGGACCGCGGCCTGGCATTCGACCTGATGCAGACCTCGTTCTTCCTGAGCCGGCAGATCGTCGTGCCCAAGGAGGGCGTGGAAGGCGGCATGGCGCTATGGCGCGAGCGCATGTTCGCGGCAATGGCGCGCAACTCGGGCAGCGCGATCGAGTACTTCAACATCCCCACCAACCGCGTGATCGAGCTGGGGACGCAAGTAGAGATTTGAGGCGGATGAAGCGTGACGCCCCGCCCGGTGAGGAGTGAGGAGTGAGGAGTGAGGGGGTAAACCTGGAGAGGTGAGACCATGAGGAAACATCATGAGCTGCGAGTGTGGCAGGAGGCAGTGGCCTTGGTGACGGAGGTGTATCGATTTACGGCCGTTTTTCCAAAGCAAGAAATGTTTGCCCTCACGAGCCAGATGCGACGAGCGGCAATTTCCATTCCCAGCAATATCGCGGAAGGCGCGGCCAGAAACACCGACAAGGAATTCCTGCAATACCTCTCCATAGCCAGAGGTTCTCTCAGCGAGCTTGAAACCCAGGTCATCATCAGTCGTAACCTTGGCTATACGAAGGACGCGTCCGGACTATCCTCGATTATGGATAACGTGTTTGGCCTGTTAGGCGGCCTCATCAAGAGTATCCAGCGCCGCTCCGCCAAATAGCCCTCCCACTCCTCACTCCTCACACCTCACACCTCACAGAATGAGCGCCTCACCCCTCACCGGGTCAATAGCTTGAATAGCCATCTTGAAAAGGCTAGAATAGCCACATGAAAAAAGCCTCGATTTCCGAGACCAAGAACAACCTGAGCCGGCTGCTGGAGCGCGTCCGGCGCGGCGAGACGATCCTGATCACGGACCGCGACCGGCCGGTGGCGCGGCTGGAGCCGGTGGGCTCCGCGCTTGCAGCCGAAGTGGAAGGGCGGCTCGACCGTCTCCAGCGCGCGGGGCTGCTGCGCCTGGGACAGGGCGGACTGGTCGAGCGGATCGTGTCGCAGCCGGCGCCGCGCCCGAACCAGAAGGGCGCCAGCGCCGTCGCGGCGCTCCTGGAAGAGCGCGACGCCGGCCGGTGAAATACTGGGACAGCAGCGCGCTCGTGCCGTTGTGCGTGGATGAGGCCGCCACGGAACGGATGATCGGGCTCTACCGCGCCGACCCCGTCGTCATCACCTGGTGGGGCAGCGAGATCGAGTGCGCGTCCGCGCTCGCCCGGCTCGAGCGCGAGGGCGTCATGGCCACGGAGCGGGTATCCGCGGCCATGGAACGGCTGAAGGATCTACGGGCTGCATGGCACGAGATCCAGCCGTCGCAAGGCTTGCGCGACACCGCGGTGCGCCTGCTGCGCGTGCACCCGCTGCGCGCGGCCGACGCCATGCAACTCTCATCGGCGGTGATCGCCTCCGATCGCGAGCCCTCCGCGCTCGAAATCGTCACGCTGGATGCGCGCCTCGCATCCGCCGCCCGCCGCGAGGGCTTCGCGGTCATCGGCATCGAATCGCTTGATGAAGCTTGATGAAGCTTGATGAAGCTTGATGAAGCGTGACGCGATGCGGCGTGACGCGAAACAGCGTGATCTTGTAACTTGTAACTTGTGCCTTGCCCCTTGCGCCTTGAACCTTGTAACTTGAGCCTAAACGCCTTACCCCTCACTCCTCACGGGGCCAATTGGCCAACAATTTCCGCCTCTTACCCCCGTTTCTTGATAAGCTAGCTGCCCGCTGTCTGAGTCTGAAGATGGCAGCCGGTCGTCAATAGAACAGCACAACACCCATGACACGCTTGTTTGCGAGGAGTTTTTGTCTCTGCCTTTCACTGGCCTGGTTTGGGTTTGCCGCGCCGGTGCTGGCACAACAGCAGACACCGCCCTGCCTGCCCGTGCCGGGAGGGCCGCCGTGTCCTCAGACCGGACCGAGCACAGGCCCACTCGAAATCACACCGAGCGGCGTGCCGACCATACGCTCGCCGGTGCCGGCAGCGCCGACAGCAGCGCCGGCACAGCAGTCCGCGGTGCCTGCGGCCGCAACTGAAGTTCTGCCGCAAAAACCACCCGCCCCGCTGCGTCCGGGCGTCGCCGCGCCAACGGCGCCGCAACCAGTGCCCGCCGGTACCGCTCCCACTGTCATGCAGCAGCCGGGCATAGCGCCGCAGCTGCCTTCACCCGCCGATGCTCAGCGTAACGAGTTCCAGGAATTCGTCGCGCAGTCGGTGGGACGCTACTTGCCGCTGTTTGGATACAACCTCTTTGCCGGCGTGCCTTCTACTTTCGCGCCGGTGGACAACATCCCGGTCACGCCCGACTACGTGGTCGGCCCCGGCGACGAGATTCTGGTCCGGGCCTGGGGGCAGGTGGACATTGATTACCGGGCGGTGGTGGACCGCAACGGCGTCATCAACATCCCTCGCGCAGGCAACGTCACCGTGACCGGCATCCGCTACCAGGATCTCACGGGTTATCTCCGCACCGCGATCGGGCGCGTGTTCCGCAATTTCGAGCTGAACGTCTCGCTCGGCCAGTTGCGCTCGATCCAGGTGTTCGTGGTGGGGCAGGCCAAGCGCCCCGGCAACTACACCGTCAGCTCGCTTTCAACGCTGGTCAATGTCCTGTTTGCTTCCGGCGGCCCGTCGCCCAGGGGCTCCATGCGCAAGATCGAGTTGAAGCGCGGCGGCAAGACCGTCACCGAGTTCGACCTCTACGACCTGCTGCTGAAGGGCGACAAGTCGAAGGATGCCCAACTGTTGCCGGGCGACGTGATCTACATCCCTTCCGTTGGCGACCTCGCGGCGGTCCACGGCAGCGTGAACGAGCCCGCGATCTACGAGCTGAAGGGCAGGACGACGTTGAACGACCTTCTCCAGCTCTCGGGCGGCCTGGCAACGACCGCCGAAGCCCGTCGCGTCACGGTAGAGCGCATCGAGCAGAGGAAAACGCGCAAGGTGGACGAATTCCCGCTCGACAGCGGCGGGCTGGCGCGCGAGTTGAAAGACGGAGACATGGTGCGGGTTTACGCGCTCTCGCCGAAGTTCGACAACGCGGTCACGCTGCGCGGCGCGGTCGCGACCCCCGGCCGCTACCCCTGGCGCGAAGGCATGCGCATCCGCGACATCATTCCGGACCGGGACGTGCTGATCGTTCCCGACTACTGGGTGCGTCAGAACCGAGTGCCCGAGGTGCAGGTCCTCGGCCAGCAGCGGCTGCGCGTGGAAGTGCGGCGCAGCTACGACGAGATCAACTGGGACTATGCGGTGATCGAGCGGCTCAACTACGACGACCTCACCACCGCGCTCATTCCGTTCAACTTGGGCCGCGCGGTCATCGAGGGCGATGCGTCGAGCAACGTCCCGTTGCGTCCCGGCGACATCGTTACGATCTTCTCCAAGGCCGACATACAGGTTCCGATCTCCAAGCAGACCAAGTATGTCCGGCTGGAGGGTGAGTTCACCACCCCGGGCGTGTACCAGATCACGCCGGGAGAATCCTTGCGCCAGCTCGTCGCCCGTGTCGGTGGCCTGACGGCGAACGCTTACCTGTTCGGATCGGAATTCACGCGCGAGACGACGCGTGAATTTCAGCAGAAACGGCTCGACGAGGCGATCGATTTCCTGGAAAAGGAGGTCCAGCGCTCGCTCGCGTCATCGGCCGGCAGCGGACTCGACACGGAATCGGTTGACGCCGCGCGCACTCGGGCGGAAGGGCAGCGCCAGTTGCTGGCCCGGATGCGGGTGGCGCGGGCCACCGGCCGCATCGTGCTCGAGTTGCCTTCACTCCAGGCTCAAATGAAGGACCTGCCGGACCTCGTGCTGGAAGACGGCGACCGCCTGCTCGTGCCCTCGCGTCCCTCCACGGTGAGCGTCGTGGGCTCGGTGTACAACCAGAACGCTTTCATCTACCGCGCCGACCAGCGCGTGTCCGATTACCTCGCGCGCGCGGGTGGGCCGACCAAGGATGCGGACACGAGTTCGATTTACGTCGTTCGCGCGGATGGCACTGTAATCAGCCGCCGTCAGTCGGGCGGGCTCTTTGCCTTAGGCGGATTCGAGGGCGAGCGCTTAATGCCCGGCGATGCCATCGTCGTGCCGGAGGAACTGGACAAGTTCCGATTCACCAAGGCGTTCAAGGACTGGACGCAAATTCTCTACCAGTTCGCTCTGGGCGTGGTTGGCCTCAAGGTCTTGCGTGACCTCTAATAGTGCTGAGTGCTGAGACTGTTTAGTTGGCAGCCGTCAGTTACTAGTTGGCAGCCGTCAGTTGGCAGTTGGCAGTTCT
>CAYYZZ010000111.1:0-8248 GCA_964476235.1 uncultured Streptomycetaceae bacterium
CTGTCAACTGCCAACTAATCCATGCAAACTGCCCACTGCAAACTGCAAACTTTTCATCCCTCATCCCTCCTCCCTCATCCCTAACACTGGGCGTGCGCCCATTTTGGGCCTTGCGAGTCTTCGTGTCATACAGTACACTTATTTGTATGACAAAATACCGTGCACCCCTCTCCGTCCGGCTCGACCCGGCGCTCGCCGAGGCGCTCGATCGCCATTGCGAGCAGACCGGGCTGACACGCAGCCACGTCGTGCAACAGGGCGTTGCCCAGTATCTCGTGGTTCAGACGGGACCGACACTGGGTAGCCTTGCCGAGGCTGTGCTGCCGGCCGCCCCGAAGCGGGCGGCCCGCACTGCACGCCCTTCCCGCCAGCGGCGCTTCCGCGACTACGTTCGTGAAAAACGTCGTCGTTGACTCGGGTTTCCTGATCGGGTTGTTCGACGAGACGGACCCCCTGCACAACCGCTGCCGCGAGTTTCTGCGCGACTACCGGGGACGGTTCCTCACCACCGAGGCAGTACTGACCGAAGCGCTGGCACTGCTGTCGCACGCACAGCAGATGCGCTGTCTTGATTGGCTGGGTGACGCCGCCCAAGCCGGGCTGCTCGTTGTCGATCGGGAGCCCGTGGACTTCCGGGCCGTCGAGAAACTCGCCCGCAAGTACGCCGACCAGCCCATGGACTTCGCCGACGCTTCCGTCGTGCTGCTGGCGACCCGCAGTGGCATACGGGAGATCCTGACCGCCGATCGGCGGGATTTCGCGGTGTATCGCCTTTCCGGCCGCGTACGCTTTATCGACGTGCTGGCCGGCGAGTAACAAAAGTCGAAATGGCGTGACTCGTCCCGTTCCAATGTACACGGCATGTATGTACGCGTGGATACTCGACCGATTACTCGATAGAATTCATTGGAACGGGACTCGTGACTCACGGGTGGATCCGAGAACCCGGGAGATCGTCAGATCGGGAGCTCGGGAGATCGAAATAACGCGAAGTCGTGAAATCGGGAGATCGCGACAGCGACCTGTTTCGCCCTTTCGTTCTAACGCCCTGGCGCCCTCACGCAATTTGTCGCTCTCCCGCTCTCACGACCTCCCGCCCTCACGGAAATGAGCGTACGCACATTTGTCTGTGGCGGGGTTTGGCGCGATACTTTCCGGACTTCTCTTAGTGGTCTGTCCTCTAAGGGTTTGTGAAAGGTGACGAACATGAAGCTCGTGGAGCGCGTGAAGAACATCCTGATGCAGCCGAAGAGCGAATGGGCGGTGATCGAGCAGGAGGAGACCGATACCAAGACGCTCTACACGAGCTACATCGCCATCCTTGCGCTCGTTCCCGCCGCGGCGGCCCTCATCAGTCTTCTCGGCGGGCGAACGGGGACGGGCCTCGTCCTGGGCACCATCCTCACGCAATATGTGCTTGGCCTCGTCATGGTTTACGCCGTCGCCTTCATCGCCGATATCCTCGCGCCCAACTTTGACGGAAAAAGAGAGTCGAGCCAGGCACTCAAGCTGACGGCCTATGCAATGACCGCCACCTGGATCGCCGGCGTGTTTGCGATCGTGCCCTTCCTCGGGTGGCTGCTTTCGTTCCTCGGCAGCCTGTATTCGATCTACCTCTTCTACCTGGGTGCGCCAACGCTCATGAACGTGCCCGAACACAAGGCCGTGGCCTACAGCATCGTGGTCATGGTCGTAGCCATTGTCATTGGCGCCGTGATCGCGTTCATCGGCATGGGCATCATCGGATTCGGCGCAACCGGAACGATGATGAGGCCCAGAGCATTCTGATATCACCCATCACCCGCCCTTGAGCGAGAACTTCTGGAAGGTGTGGCAGTCCGCGGGGGCCCGGCCGCGGCTGACCGCGAAGGTCCACGTGACCTCGCTCACGTAGAGGTCGCCCCGGGAGTCCAGGGCGAGACCGTGAGGAGCAGCGAAGCTTCCGGGCGCCGTGGCCTCGGGCGTGCCCCAGCGGGTGATGACCCGGCCGTCCTTGTCGAAGACGCACATCCGCGCGTGGCGCTCCTTCGCTTTCGTGATGGGTCCGAGGCTGCGCGAGGTGTCGCCCTCGTGCCATGCGAGCTCGGTTACGTACGCCCTGCCCTGTGAGTCGAACACCAGGTGGGTGGGGCGCTGCGTGTCCGTCCACTCGCTCAGGTACTCGCCGTCCGGGCTGAAGATCTGGATGCGGTCGCTTTCCCGGTCGCACACGAAGACGCGCCCGTCGGCGGCCACGGCGATGCCGTGAGGCAGGTAGAACTGGCCGGGGCCGTGGCCCGGCGATCCCCACGACCGCTTGAGTTGGCCGGTGGGAGAAAACTGGTGAACGCGGCAGTTGCCGTAGCCGTCGGAAACGTAGAGATCGCCCTTGGGGCCGACCGCGATGTTGGTGGGGCGGTTGAACGGGCCGGCTGCGCGCGTGACGGACATGATGTTCTTGCCGTCGTAACCCGTGTCCGACGGCGTATTCATGACCCCCAGCGTCATGAGGAGCCTGCCCTCGGGTGTGAACTGGCGGACCGTGTGATTGCCGTCGTCCGTGCAGAAGAGCGTGCCGTTGGGGGCCACGTAGATGCCGTGGGTGCGGTAGGTGAAATCGCCCTCGCCCCACGAGCGCAGAAACTTGCCCTTCTGGTCGTACACGAGCACGGGATGGTCCCCGCGGCACATCAGGTACACGCGGTCCTCACCGTCAACGGCCACCCCCGCGACGTCCCGGTGCACGTAGTCCTTGGGCAGTTGCTCCCATCCCTCGACGACCGAATACTCGACCTTGGCTGGCTGGTCCATGCGATCCTCCCTCATGCTCGAACGGCGTGATAGGTGATAGGTGATAGGTGATAAGTCTCCCACGAAGTGGGGCTTGTTAACTACCTATCACTCAACTCCCTTCACCGGGCTCAGGGTCTGTGTAACGCGCCACATGGTTTGCGTACGCAAACCATGTGGCGCGTTACACTTCCGAAGTTGGTGACCAGTGGCCGGTGACCTGTGACCAGACTCCGCGCGGTGCGCGGGAGACTCATCACCCATCACCCATCACCGGGACCAGTCAAGGCACAAGTCACAAGGCAAAAGGCAAAAGGGGTTTGTTGCCCGGCACCTTTTGCCTTTTGCCTTGTGCCTTTTGCCTTGTGCCTTGTGCCTTTTGCCTTCTGCCTTGGGTTCAGCGTGGCAGTAGTGCAGGAAGCAGGACTTGACACTCGTGCACGATCGCGGACGAAGGCATCTGTGATATCGTCCGCTACGCTGCCGCTCCCCGGAGAACCCGACATGGCTTACGACCTGCTGATTACCAACGGGACTATTGTCGACGGCAATGGCGGCGCGCGGTTCAATGCAGACGTGGCGGTGCAGGGCGGCAGCATCGCTGCGCTCGGAGAAATCGATGGTTCCGCGGCCACGGTGATCGACGCCGCCGGAAAGATCGTCTGCCCCGGCTTCGTCGATCCCCATACTCACTACGATGCGCAGATCACCTGGGACCACCTGCTTTCCAGCTCCGCCGAGCACGGCGTGACCACGGTCGTGATGGGCAATTGCGGCGTGGGCATCGCGCCCTGCCGGCCGTCCGAGCGCGAGTGGCTGACCGAGGATCTGGTGACCGTTGAAGGCATCGACAAGGAGGTCCTCGTCGAGGGCATCCAGTGGGAGTGGGAAACGTTTCCGGAATATGTCGACGCGGCGGAGCGACGCGGTTCGGCGCTCAATCTCGCGTTTCTCGCCCCGATCACCCCGTTGCGTACGTATGTGCTCGGCGCGGAGGCCAACGAGCGGGCCGCGACCCCGGCGGAAACGCATACGATCGCCGCGATGCTGGGCGAGGCGATGCAGGCCGGCGCATGGGGCTTTACCACCACGGCCAACCGGCAACACATCGGCCACGGCGCCAAACCACTCGCCGCCCGCCTGGCGAGCCGCGAAGAACTGGCCGCTTATGCCGGCGTCCTCAAGCGGCTCCAGCGCGGCGTGATCGAGCTGGCGTTGACCAAGCGCTATGCCACGCTCGCCGAAGATGAAGAGGGCTTGCTGAAATTCCTGCTGGATGCGAGCGGCCGTCCCGTCACGTGGCTGTCCCTGACCAATCTGGTCGAGAAGCCGGGCGCCACGATGGAAATTCTCGATCGCGTCGAACCGCTCATCCGTCGTGGCGGCATTCCGCAGATCCTGACGCGGCCGCTGCTGTTCGACATGAATCTGCGACGGCCTTTCATGTTCACCGAAATGACGGCGGCGCGGCCGCTGTTCGATGCCGCGTTCGAAAAACAGATGGAGATTTACGCCGACGCCGGGTTCCGCGCAGCGTTCAAGGAGGAGCTGAAGCAGGGGCGCAAGTGGGCCACTCTGGCGAAGAACGTCATCGTCGTGTCGGTGGAGAATCCCGCGCTCAAGAAATATGAAGGCAGCACCGTCGGCCAGATCGCGCAGGAGCGTGATCAGGATCCCAACGACGTGTTCTTCGATCTCGCCGTCGCAGACAATCTCCAGATCAAGTTCGTCGTGCCCCGCGCCAACACCGACCCGGTGGCGCTCGCCGAAGTGCTGAGGGACTCGCGCACCCTGATCGGCCTGTCGGATGCCGGGGCACACTTGGACATGCTGTGCGAGTCCGGCTACACCACCTACCTGCTTGGTCATTGGGTGCGCGAAGAGCATGCCCTTACGCTGGAACGCGCGATCCAGCGCATCACATCCGAACCGGCGGACTTTTTCGGCTTCAAGGATCGCGGCCGCCTGCGGGTTGGAGCGCCGGCCGACATCGTGATTTTCGACGAAGACAAGGTCAACTCGCCGCTGCGTCCCACCCCGGTGAAGGATCTCCCGGCGGGCGGCACGCGCCTGTATTGCAAGGCGGAGGGCATCTCCCAGGTCATCGTAAACGGCCAGGTGCTCTACCGCGATGGCCGGCACACCGGAGCGTTGCCGGGCAAGGTTCTGCGCGCATCCTGAACGACCAAGCGTCCGGGCGCGCCAGGCAGTATCATTGCCTTCGTTGCCTTCATTGCCTTGTTGGCGGGGCAATCCGCTTGCAGCGACTCTGGGAGGACCCAATGAAATCGAAACTCGCAATGACGGTGGTCTCGGTGCTTGCGTTCACAACGTGCGCCCAGGCGGCGCAGCGATCGGTCCCGGACGGTGCGGGCCAGAACTATCCCGTGAGGCCAATTCGCGTCATCGTGCCGCAGGCGCCCGGCGGCAGCAACGACATCATGGCCCGCTATATCGGGGGCCAGCTCTCCGAGCGCCTCGGTCGCCAGGTGGTCGTCGACAACCGCGCGGGCGCCGAAGGTATGATCGGCACCGAGATCGTCGCGCGCGCGAACCCCGACGGCTACACGATACTCATGGCCTCGACGGCATTCACGATGAATCCGGCGGTGGTGAAGAAGCTCCCGTACGACCCGATCAAGGACTTCGACTGGGTGGCGACGTTCGGCAAAGCGCCTGTCGTGATAACCGTGGGGCCGGCCGCGCCGGTCAACTCGCTGCAGGACCTCATTGCGCTGGGCAAATCCAAGTCGAACTACATCACGATGGCTTCGGCAGGCGGATTCATGCACTTCGTGTCGGCCATGTTTCGCAGCCATGCCGGGTTCAAAGGGGAGATCGCGCTCTACAAGGGCGGCGCCCCAGCGTTGATCGACGTGATGTCGGGCCAGGCGCACATGGCGGTGGCGACGATCCCGACGGCGAATACACATATCCGTTCAGGCAAGGTCAAGGCGCTGGCGGTCGGAGCCACGAAGCGCGCTCCGAGCCTGCCCGACGTGCCCACTACCGTCGAGGCGGGGCTGCCGAGTTACCAGGCGGAGATCTGGTGGGCGTGGGCGACGACGGCAGGCACGCCGGCCGCCGTCCTCAACAAGCTGAACACCGAGATCGCGGCGATACTCGTGCTGCCCGAAACCGCGAAGCGGTTTGCCGTCGACAGTGCGGAAGTCGACATCCGGACGCCCGCCGAAATCCGCAAGATGATCCCGGCCGACCTGGCCAAGTGGGCCAAGGTCGCCAATGACGCCGGGATGCAAAAGCAGTGACCTGGAGGGGTCGAGTAATAGGAGACAGCTCAGACCTCAATCAAAGAAAATATGGGGAGACCTCAGGGTCAATGTAAGATTTCCCGCAAGCGCGACGATCACGCCTTGAAAAAGTTACCCTGACCCTCGTTATTCTCGTAGTCTTCCCTCAAGATTCCGCTACCCTGCAAAGGAGCATTCCCATGGCAAAGCTGCGCCACATAGCGATGGTAGTCGAGGAAATGGAGAAGACCGCGCAGTTCTACGAGAAGTCGTTCGGGATGCAGCGGGTGCGGCAGACGGACACCGCGATCGGGCTTTCGGATGGCGTCGTGAGCCTGGTGATCATCCATCCCTCCAACGTCAACATGAAAGGCGACAGCCGTAGGGGACTGCATCACCTGGGCTTCCTCGTTGACGACATGGAACAGGAATCAGCGAAAGTCGAAGCCAACGGCGCTGTCCGCCACGGTGGAATCATCAACTCCGAACGCGGGACGGAGACCGAGCGCAAATTTCGCGATCCCAACGGGCAGGTGTTCGACCTGACCAGTCCCGAATACGCGCGCGATTTCTGGCGCGTCGCGGTCTAGGCTCCGTCACGATCGAACATTGGCGTAATAAGGAAAGGTAATAGGAAAGGGGTCAAAGGAAAGGGGGCAGGTCTTGAATCAAGGAAAGGGGTCAGGTCTTGAATCTTGAATTTTCAAGTTTCAACAAGGAAAGGGGTCAAGGAAAGGGGTCAGGTCTTGAATCTTGAATTTTCAAGTTTCAAGACCTGACCCCGCAGCACCGCAGCATGACCCCTATGAGTACTTTGCGACGGATTGCAATCGCGACCGTAATCGCCGGTGTTGCTACGATTGCGGGGCCGGATCTTGCGCAGGCGCAGCAGAAATACCCGAGCAAGCCGGTGCGCATCGTCGTGGGGTTCTCCGCCGGCAGCGCAACCGACATCACGGCGCGCATGTTAGGCCCGAGGCTGGGCGAGAAGTGGGGGCAGCCGGTGATCATCGAGAATCGCCCGGGAGCCGGCGGCATGCTGGCCGCGGCCATAGTCGCCAAAGCCACGCCCGATGGACACACGCTCCTGTTGATTTCCGCCGCCTTTGCCATCGGGGCGGTGCTGCATACCAATCTTCCGTACGACCCGCTCAAGGATTTCACCGGCGTCGCCCAGATCGGGGCCAGCACCGGCGCACTGGCCGTGGCGCCTTCGCTGGGCGTCAAGTCGGTCCAGGAACTCATCGCGCTCGCCCAGGAGCGGCCCGGCAAGATCTTCTTCGGCTCGGCCGGCGCGGGCAGCGGGATACACATGACGGCCGAGAGATTCAAGATGCTCGCCGGCATCAAGACCGTGCACGTGGCATTCAAGGGCCAGCCGGAAATGCTGATCGAAATCCTCGCCGGGCGCATCCACTACGGTTTTCCGGGCCTGGGTCCTGCGTTGGCGATGATCAAGGACGGGCGGTTGGTGGCGCTCGCGGTGGTCACCCTGAAGCGCTCACCGCAGTTGCCGGACGTGCCGACGATGGCGGAGGTGGTGCCCGGATTCGAGAGAGACGCGACGCATGCGCTGATGGCGCCGGCCGGCACACCGCGTCCCGTTCTGAACAAGGTCAGTAAGGATGTCGCGGGCGTGCTCGATCTGCCCGAAGTCAAGCAGCAGATGCACAACATGAGCTTCGAACCCGCGCCCACCTCGCCGGAGGAACTCGACCGGATCGTGCGCCGCCTGATCGAGACCTTTTCCAAGGTGGTCAGGGCTGCCGGGCTACGCGCGCCGTGAGGAGCGTCAGGGAGAGAGCGTAAATGGGAGCGTAAATGGGGTCAGTGTAAGATTTCCGCAATGCGATAGCTCGTCCCACAGAAAAGTTACACTGACCCCATTTATTCACACATTTGCCTTTGTGACGCGCGCTACCGCTGACAGGTCTGTGCGCTCCGAGATTCGATAGGTGTTCTTGCCCGCGCGCTTGGCCTCGTACAAGGCCAGGTCCGCGCTCTTCATCAGCGTGTCCGCGTCCTCGCCATGGACGGGATAGATACCGACACCTGCGCTGGTGGTTATGCTAACGGGTTGGCCCTCGATGCCATAGGGTTGCGACACTGCCTCGATCACCTTTACCGCCACCGTGGCCGCATCGTCGGTACCGCTGACGTGCCACAGCGCTATTATGAATTCGTCACCGCCCAGGCGCGCCACCGTATCCTCTTCGCGCACCGTTGCC
>CAYYZZ010000112.1:0-8227 GCA_964476235.1 uncultured Streptomycetaceae bacterium
GTTCGCGTCGAGGCGCGCCAGCAGCGCCGCGGCGGTCTCCAGCCGGCGCCGCGCGGCTTCCCGCAGGCGCCGCGCCAGCTCCGCCGATTCCCGGCGGCGCCCCGCCACGTCGGGCGCGCCGGCCTTGAGCCGCAGCCCGAGTTCGCGCACCTGCCAACCCAGGTCCTCCAGCCCGCGCTCCCACGCGCCGGTGAGGCGGCTCGCGAGGTGCCGCAGCCCGGCGAACTGGTTCCGGATGCGCTCCCCCGGGTGCGCCAGGCGGCGCGACAGGAAATCGAGCCGCTGCATGTGGTCTTCCAGCCCGCGCCGGAACACCCGCAGCAGCCGGTGCGCCTGCTGCAGCAGCAGCCGGGACAACTCGTCCCGGCCGGGGCTGGCGAGGGTAGCCGCACCCGTCGGGGTCGGCGCCCGCGCGTCGGCGACGAAGTCGGCGATAGTGAAATCGGTCTCGTGGCCGATGCCGGTAACGACCGGGACCGGTGAGGCCAGGATGGCGCGCGCGACGGCCTCCTCGTTGAACGACCACAGGTCCTCGATGCTGCCGCCGCCCCGGCACACGATTAGCACATCGCATTCCCGCCGGGCGCCCGCCAGCGAAATCGCCGCGGCGATGCGCTCGCCCGACCCCTCGCCCTGCACCGGCGTGGGATAGAGGATCACCGGCAGGCCCGGCATGCGCCGCCTGAGCGTTGTCAGGACGTCGCGCAGCGCGGCCGCCTGCGGGGAGGTCACCACGCCGACCGCGCGCGGGAAGCGCGGCAGGGGGCGCTTGCGCGCCGGGTCGAACAGGCCCTCCTGCTCCAGCTTCGCCTTGAGGCGCTCGAACGCCTCGTAGAGCGCGCCCAGCCCGGCGCGGCGCATGACTTCGACGTTCAGCTGGAACTTGCCGCGCGCCTCGTAGAGCGTGGGCAGCGCCCGGACTTCCACCTTCGCCCCGTCCTGGGGCTGCCAGCCGAGCAGCTGGGCGCGGCCGCGGAACATCACGCAGTCCACCTGGGCCTGCGCGTCCTTCAGCGTGAAGTAGCAGTGGCCGGAGCCGTAGCGCTTGAAGTTGGAGATCTCGCCGGCCACCCACATGAGCGGCAGGTTGCGCTCGAGCACGTCGCGCGCGAGGCGGTTCAGCTCGGCGACCGAGATGACGGGCTGCAGCGGCTGCCCCGGCTGGAGTGCGAGCATGCCGCATTCTACTTAAGACGGTGATGGGTGATGGGAGGCAAGAACCAGGCCGAATCACGACTAACGACTCACCCTCACGCTTTTGCAGGTTGCCGGAGCTAATTTTCCTGACGGATTCGGGGTTTGCGTGAAGAACGCGGGCGCCGCGGCCGCGTTTTCCTTCCACAGCCGTCACGCAACCGTCACGCAACTGTCATGGTGACTGCCCGGAAACCCGCTAGTGACGCGGGTTTCCGGGTGGCTCGGTCAACCCATTGAATTCATGCAAAAAAGTTGTGAGGTCAAATTTTAATCAGCACAGTAAAATTCCATATAGAGACCCGACTTACGCGCGCGCGCGACAGTGTATCCACAGGGTTGTCCACAGCCGTTGTGGAAAACCATGAGGCTTTTTTCCTGCGCGGCGTCGGAAAAAAATCCGCCGGGAAAGTTTTCGGGCTCATGGTTGCTGAAAATGCATGCGCCAGATAGAGTTACGACCATTTTCAAGGAGTCACTCAAGTGTTTGCCATCATCCAAGCAGCCGGGTGGCCCATCTGGTTCATCATCATCGCCTCCATCATCGCCCTCGCCATCATCGGGGAGCGCTGGTGGTCGCTGCGCGAGGCCGTGGTCATGCCGAGAAACCTGCTGGCCCAGGTGGTGCAGGACTACCGCCAGAACGGCGTGACTCCGCAGATGCTCTCGCGCATCGCCAAGGGCTCCCCGCTCGGACAGGTATTCGCCGCCGGCCTGAAGAACGCCAAGAGCCCGACCCCCATCATCAAGGAAGCGATCGAGGAGTCCGGGCGCGCTGTCGCCATCGAACTCGAGCGCTTCCTCACCAGCCTGGGCACCATCGCCGCCATCGCGCCGCTGCTCGGGTTGTTCGGCACCGTGGTCGGCATGATCGAGATCTTCGGCTCGCAGACGCCGCAGGGCGGCAATCCCCTGCAGATGGCGCATGGCATCTCGATCGCGCTCTATAACACCGCGTTCGGGCTGGTGGTCGCGGTGCCCGCCATGATTTTCTACCGGCATTACCGCGCCAAGGTGGACGAGATGCTGGTGGACATGGAAATGCAGGCCATCAAGCTGGTGGAAATACTCCACGGCGAGAGGCAATGAGATTCCGCGCGCGCGCGTTCCGCGAAGAGCCGGAGATCAACTTCATCCCGTTGATCGACGTGCTGCTGGTGATTCTGATCTTCCTCATGGTCACGACCACCTACTCGCGCTTCGCCGAGCTTCAGATCAACCTGCCGACCGCGGAAGCCGACCAGCAGAAGGAGCGGCCCGACCAGGTCGACGTCGCGGTGGACGCCCAGGGGCGCTACGCGATCAACCGTACCCCGGTCGGGTTCAGCAATGCCGCCGCCTTCAGCGCGGAGCTGCGCCGCGCGGCGGGCGAGGCGAAGGACCCGGTCGTGGTAATCAACGCCGACGCCAACGCCCCGCACCAGTCCGTGATCAACGTCATGGAGGCGGCGCGCGTCGCGGGCTACAGCAAGATCACCTTCACCACTCAGGCGGGAACAAGCAAATAGGGAACAGGTAATGGCATAGACGTGTCCACCCCGCCGATCCTGTTCACCATTCGCCACTTCCTTTTTCCCGCCTAATGGCTTGGATCGAATCCCACTGGGAGCGCATCACCCCGGTTTCCGCCCTGCTCTACCCCCTGAGCCTGTTGTACGGCGCGGTCGCCGGTGTCCGCCGCGCCACGACAGCGCCCGTCAGGCTGCCGGTGCCGGTGATCGTGGTGGGTAACCTCACGGTGGGCGGCACCGGCAAGACGCCGCTCACGCTGTGGCTGGCTGAATTCCTGAGGGCACGCGGCCGCACGCCGGGCATCGTTTCCCGCGGCTACGGCGGCCACGGCGGCCCGCCGCGTCGGGTGCTGCCCGCATCCGATCCGCTCGCCTGCGGCGACGAGGCGGTCCTGCTTGCCCGCCGCAGCAGTTGCGCTGTCTGGATCGGGGCTGACCGGGTTGCCGCTGCCCGGGCGCTCCTCGCGGACGAGCCCGCCTGCGACGTGGTGCTAAGCGATGACGGCTTGCAGCACTACCGGCTCGCGCGCGACGTCGAGATCTGCGTGGTGGACGCCGCGCGCGGCTTCGGCAACGGCTGGCTGCTGCCCGCCGGCCCCCTGCGCGAGCGGCCGTCCCGGCTCGCGAGCGCCGATGCCGTCGTGCTCAACCCCGGCGGCGGGAATGCGTCCCACCCGTCCGCCGGCTCGATCCCGCCCGGGCCGGCCCGCTTCGCGATGGCCCTCGAAGGCCGCGCGTTCCGCAACCTGCTCAATCCCGGGCAGCTCGCCGGCGCCGAATCTTTCCGCGGCAAGCGCGTGCACGCGGTCGCCGGCATCGGCAACCCGCAGCGCTTTTTCACCCATCTCCAGAAGCTGGGGCTCGACTTTGCCGCCCATCCCTTCCCCGATCATCACCCGTTCGTCGCGTCCGACCTCGCGTACGACGGATCGGAAGCGGTCGTGATGACGGAGAAGGATGCGGTAAAATGCCGGGGATTCGCCACCGAAATGCACTGGGAGCTGGCGGTGGACGCCGTGCCCGATCCCGCGCTGGGCGAACTGGTTTTGCGCAAGCTAGAACTTATTCAATAGAGACAACGTGGACAGCAAGCTGCTCGACATACTGGTGTGCCCGCTGTGCAAGGGCCCGCTGCTGTACAAGAAGCCCCAGGCCGAGCTCGTCTGCAAGCCCTGCCGCCTCGCCTACCCGGTCAAGGACGACATCCCGGTGATGCTCGAGGACGAGGCCAGGAAACTTCCTCCCGAGGAGGAAGTTTGACGCGCGTGACTCGTTTCTCGTTTCTCGTTTCTGGTGTTCAACGAAAACTCGAATCGCGGAAAACCGGTAACGAGGGACGAGAAACGAGGAACGAATCACTCCTTTGAAGTTTTCCGTAATCATTCCCGCCCGCTACGCCTCCACGCGCTTTCCCGGCAAGCCGCTCGCGGACGTCCGCGGCAAGCCGATGGTGGTGCGAGTGGCGGAGCGCGCGCGAGCGAGCGGCGCCGACGAGGTGCTGGTCGCCACCGATCATGCCGGGATCGCGCGCGCCGTCGAGCGCCACGGGTTCGAGGCGGTGATGACGCGCAAGAGCCATGCCTCGGGAACCGACCGCATCGCCGAGGTTGCCGCGAAGCGCCGCTATCCCGGGGGGCGCATCGTCGTCAACGTGCAGGGCGACGAGCCGCTGATCGAGCCGGCGCTGGTGCGGCAGATTGCCGCCGATCTCGCCCGTCACGGCGGCGCGGCCATGGCAACCGCCTGTCACCCGATACGGGATGCGCGGGAACTCGGCAACCCCAACGTGGTGAAAGTCGCGCTGGATCGCGAGGGTTATGCGCTGTATTTCAGCCGCGCCCCCATCCCCTGGGCGCGCGACGCCTGCGCGCGCGGCCTCTCCCGCGTGCCGACCGGGCTGCCGGCCTACCGCCACCTCGGTATCTACGCCTACCGCACCGCCTTCCTGCGCGCTTTCACCCGGTTGAAACCCGTCGCGATCGAGCGCTTCGAGGCGCTCGAGCAGCTGCGCGCGCTCGCCCACGGCTACCGCATCCACTGCGCCATCACGCGCTCGGCGCCGCATCCCGGCGTGGATACGCCCGCCGACCTGAAGCGGCTGCTCCGCGGCTATCGATGAGCGCCTCGCGGACGCGTTGTGGCGCGCGTTGTGGCGCTCATGGAATCGGTGATACATTTCCCTGCCAGACGCCCGTGAGAAGGCCATGAAAATAATACTGCTCGGCATGCCCGGTGCCGGCAAGGGCACGCAAGCCCGGTTCCTGATCGAAAAATTCAAGATCCCGCAGATCTCGACCGGCGACATGCTGCGCGCGGCGATCAAGGACGCCACGCCGCTCGGCAAGGAGGCGAAGCAGTACATGGACCGCGGCGCGCTGGTCCCGGACGAGATCGTGATCGAGCTCGTGAAGCAGCGCGTCAAGCAACCGGATTGCGCCAACGGTATCATCGTCGACGGCTTCCCGCGCACCATCCCCCAGGCCGAGGCGCTGCGCCACGCCGGGATCGATATCGATTACGTGGTGGAAATCGACGTGAACGACGACGAGATCCTGCGGCGCATGAGCGGGCGGCGGGTCCATCCGGCCTCGGGGCGCATCTATCACGTCACCTTCAACCCGCCCAAGGTGGCGGGCAAGGACGACGTGACCGGCGAGGACCTGGTGCAGCGCCCCGACGACAAGGAAGAAACGGTCAGGCAGCGCATCACCACCTATCACGCGCAGACCAAGCCGCTGATCGATTATTACGCGAAGTGGGCGGCCAGCGGCGATTCGCGAGCCCCGCGCTACATCCGGGTGCAGGGCACCGGCACGGTCGACGAATGCCGGCAACGGCTGTTCACCGCACTCGCCGTTAAACATTGATGGCGGCCCATCCCCGACTTCAACGACGCCGACCGCTGGGTCGTGGAAAGCGCGCTGAAGGAGCGCTACGGCACCGGGCGCGATTTCGACGACCTGGCCGAATGCGTGGTGACGACCCTGCGGCTTCAGGCCGACCACGAGAAGGACCGCGCCGGCGCGACCTCCGGCAAGACCGGCGCCGACCTGAACACCCCATAGCCACGGAGGACACCGAGAACACGGAGACAACCGGGCTCAATCAAAAGAGGCGCAAGGCCTTCTGTTAATGGTAGAATTCGCCCTTCTTGAAGTTCGTTTTTCCTCTGTGAACCCGGTGATCTCTGTGGCTGGCTTTTGATCGTATGTCCAAGAAAAATGCCTTTTACGCCCAGTCCGGGGGCGTGACCGCCACCATCAACACCACCGCCTGCGCCATCATCGAGACCGCGCGCAAGCACAGGAACAGGATCGGCAAGGTCTATGCCGGGCGCGACGGCATCATCGGCGCGCTGACCGAGGACCTCATCGACACCTCGAAGGAATCGGCGGCGGCAATCCGGGCGCTGCGCCACACCCCGGGCGGGGCCTTCGGTTCCAGCCGCTACAAGCTGAAGGGCCTGGAAGAGTCGCACGCCCAGTACGAGCGGCTGATCGAAGTGTTCAAGGCACACGACATCGGTTATTTCTTCTACAACGGCGGCAACGATTCCGCGGACACTTCGTACAAGGTGTCACAGATAGCGCAGAAGCTGGGCTACCCGCTCGCCTGTATCGGCGTTCCCAAGACCGTGGACAACGATCTCGCGATCACCGACACCTGCCCCGGCTTCGGCTCGGTCGCCAAGTACGTCGCCACCAGCATCCGCGAGGCCGGCTACGACGTCGCCTCCATGGCCCGCACCTCGACCCGCGTGTTCATACTCGAGGTGATGGGACGGCACGCGGGCTGGATCACGGCGGCCTGCGGGCTCGCCCAGGACAAGGAAGGCGAAGCGCCCCACATCCTGCTGTTCCCGGAAATCCCTTTCGACCAGGACCGCTTCCTCGCGAAGGTGGACGAGAGCGTGCGGAAATACGGCTACTGCGCCATCGGCGTCTCCGAGGGCGTGCGCTGGCCCGACGGCAAGTTCCTGTCGGAATCGGGGCTGCGCGACGCGTTCGGCCATGCCCAGCTCGGCGGCGTCGCGCCCCTGATCGCGCAGCTGGTCAAGGACAAGCTCAAGCAGAAATACCACTGGGCGGTGGCCGACTACCTGCAGCGCTCGGCCCGCCACATCGCCTCGAAAACCGACGTCCTGCAATCCTACGCGGTGGGCAAGGCCGCCGTGGAGCTGGCGGTGAAGGGGCGCAGCGGCGTGATGCCGGTCATCGTCAGGAAATCGAGCAAGCCGTACCGCTGGACGATCGGCGTGGCGGAGCTGAAGGACGTCGCCAACGCGGAGAAGAAGATGCCGCGCGATTTCATCACAGCGGACGGCTTTCACATTACGGCGAAATGTCGCGAGTACCTAGCCCCGCTGGTGCAGGGTGAGGACTATCCCCCGTACAAGAACGGGCTGCCGGCCTACGTGAAGCTCAAGAACATCGCGGCGCCGAAGAAGCTCGGCACGCCCTTTAAAATCTGACATTCGTGAGTCGTGAATCGTGAATCGTGAATCGACCCGCACCACCCCGCCCGCTGCGCGGGCACCCCTCCCCCGGAAGGAGGGGATTCCATACAGTCTCCCCTCCTTTTCAAGGAGGGGTGGTGCGAAGCGCCGGGGTGGTTAGAGCTAGTCACTGATTCGATGACGCTGGATAGAGCGCGCGAGAGCTGCTGAAGGTGCAGGCCGGGTTCGGCGGCGGCTACAACGCCAACTCGTCCAAGCTGATCCTCTCGGAAGTGATGCGGGAGCACGGCCAGCAGGCGGTTGACGGCTTGATCGCCGAACTAGGGCTCGACCGGGTATTCGGGTTCCAGCGCGGCACGCGCTTCGAAGGCGGCGTGGCGCACGGGCCCGAAAAGTAATAATGGAACCGCAGATACACGCAGATTCTGCGTGTATCTGCGGTTAAATAACGTTTTGGACTGTCGCCAAAGGGAGTTGTCATGTCATACGGACTGTTGTTTGCGCTGATCTGCTCGATCATCGCGCTCGTCTACGGCGCCGTCTCGATCAAGTGGATCCTCGCCCAGCCCGCGGGCAACGCGCGCATGCAGGAGATCGCCGCCGCCATACAGCAAGGCGCGGGTGCGTACCTCAACCGCCAGTACAAGACGATAGCCATCGTCGGCGTGATCCTGTTCGTCGTAATCGTCCTGGTCCTGAAATCGTGGACCACGGCGGTCGGCTTCGCCATCGGCGCGATACTCTCCGGCCTCGCCGGCTACATCGGCATGAACGTCTCGGTGCGCGCCAACGTGCGCACGGCGGAAGCAGCGCGCAAGGGCCTGAACGAAGCGCTCACCATCGCCTTCCGCGGCGGCGCTATCACCGGCATGCTGGTGGTGGGACTGGGGCTGCTCGGCGTGACCGGTTTCTTCTGGATCCTGCACGAGTCGGCGGCGCACGGCGCCTCGATCAAGGATATCGTCCACCCGCTGATCGGGCTCGCTTTCGGCGGCTCGCTGATCTCGATCTTCGCGCGTCTCGGCGGCGGCATTTTCACCAAGGGCGCCGACGTCGGCGCCGACCT
>CAYYZZ010000113.1:0-8216 GCA_964476235.1 uncultured Streptomycetaceae bacterium
CCGCCTCGAGCTGGCGCAGCGTGAAGTCGTTGATGAGCCCCGCGGTGTTGCGCACCTTCTGCAGGGCAAACCCGTCTCTGCGCAGCGCGAGCGAGCGCCGGGTCGCCGCGACCTGGGCATCGAGCGCGATTAGCGCGTAGTAGGCGCGCACGACTTCAGTCGCAAGCGTGATGCGCACCGTCTCGCGCGCGGCCTCGGTCGCCAGCAGGTCGGCGCGCGCGGCGTTGCTCGCGCTCTTGAGGCGCCCCCACAGGTCCACTTCGTAGGAGACGTTCAACTGCGCGCGATAGTCGTTGCGCTCGAGCGGCACGCTGGGCGGCAGCGGGATCGCCGAGCGCGAGGAAGAACGCGCTCGGTCGCGCTGGAAAGTGGCGTCCACCGCCGGCATGAACAGCGAGTCGGCGACCCGCGCCAGCGCACGCGCTTCGTCCACGCGCGCCGTTGCGAGCGCGAGGTCCTGGTTGTAGGCGAGCGCCTCCTCGACCAGCTTGTCGAGCGCGGGGTCGCCGTACAGCGTCCACCAGCGATCGCCGGGCACCTTGACGCCTTGCGCGGGGGTATCACTCCAGGCCGCGGGCAGCTCCGCAGCCGGCCTCTCGTACGTCGGCCCGAGGGCGCACCCCGCGAGCAGCGCCAGCATCGCGGCAACCAACGAGCCTCTGCGAATGTCATCCCCGCGCGGGCGTGTATCCCCTTCCCCCTGATAGGGGGGAGGTAGGATGGGTGCACTAGATTCCCGCCTGCGCGGGAATGACGGTAAAAGACGCGGGAATGACGGTAAAAGACTATTGCGAAGCTTTGCCAATAGAGTCTTAAGCATCGCCGTCTCCTTTCGCGACCGGGTGATGGTGGGCGCCGCGCGTGGAGCGCAGGCCCGCCTCGCGATGATGCTTCGCTTCTTCCTCGATCTCGGCGGTCGAGCGCGATTCCGACAGCTTGCGGTCCACGATCAGCTTGAAGAACCACGGGATGAAGAAGATCGCGAGGAACGTCGCCGCCAGCATGCCGCCCATCACGCCGGTGCCGGCGGAATGGCGCGCGCCGGCGCCGGCGCCGCTCGAGAACACGAGCGGCATCACGCCGAGGATGAAGGCGAGCGAAGTCATGAGGATGGGCCGGAATCGCAGCCGCGCCGCCTCGACCGCCGCAGCCGCGGTCGACAGGCCCTCGTGCTTCTTCATCACGGCGAACTCGACGATCAGGATCGCGTTCTTCGCCGCGAGGCCGAGCAGCGTCACCAGGCCGATCTGGAAGTAGACGTCGTTGCTCAGGCGGGCGATGCCGGCGAGCGGGGAGAGCAGACCCTGCAGCCACGGTATCCCCATCGCCAGGTAATACGGCATCGGCAGCAGGTTGTTGATGAAGATCGCCGCCAGCGCGCCGAATGTGCCGAAAGGAAGCGCCAGCATCACCGCTAGCGGCAGCGACCAGCGGTCGTACTGCGCGGCGAGGATCAGGAACACCATCAGCGCGGCGAGGCCCAGCGCCAGGATCGAGGTGCCGCCTGAGCGCTTTTCCTGGAACGAGGCACCGCCCCAGTCGAAGCTGAATTCGGGAGGCAGCGTCGCGCGCGCGATTTTTTCCATGCCCGCGATCGCTTCGCCCGAGCTGTAGCCCGGCTTGGCCGAGCCGAAAATCTTCACCGCGGGCAGGTTGTTGAAGCGGTCGAGCGAATCCGGGCCCGAGGAGTAATTCACCTTCGCCAGCGATGCCAGCGGAATCATGCGCCCCTGGTCGGAACGGACGTAGACCGCGCCGACGTCATCGGGCCGCTTGCGGTACGCCGGCTCGGCCGACATCAGCACCTGCCAGGTGCGGCCGTACTTGTTGAAATCGTTGACGTAGAACGTGCCCAGCGTCGCGGCAAGCGTGTTGTAGACCTCGTCGATGGACACGCCCAGCGCCTTTGCCTTCTCGCGGTCGGTATCGACGTAGAGCTGCGGCACGTTGGCGCGCCACAGCGTGTTGACCTGGCCGAACATGGGGTCCTTGGCCACTGCCCCCAGCAGTTGCTGCGTAACTTCGAACAGGCGCTCCGCGCCGCCCTCGCCGCGGTTCTGCAGGTAGAACTCGAAGCCGCCCGCGCTCCCCAGGCCGAAAATCGGCGGCGGGCCGAACGCGAGCACCAGCCCTTCCTTGATGTGCGCCGTCTTCATGAAGAACTCGCCGACCAGCTGCGGCGTCGAGACCTTGCGCTCGTCCCAGTGCTTCTGCGTGACGAAGATGGTGGCGGCGCTGTTGCGGAAGCCGCCGCCGAGGAAGTCGAAGCCGGTGAAGGCGACGGCGTTCTCGTTCGCGGGATTCGACTTGATGATGCTGAGCACCTCGTTCACCACCTTGTCGGTGCGCTCGAGCGTCGCGCCATCCGGCAGGAATACCGCGGCGATGTAATAGCCCTGGTCCTCGTCGGGCACCAGCGCCCCCGGCGTGATGCGCCACAGTCCGACCGTGAGCGCCACCATGCCGGCGAACAGCACGGCGGCGATGGCGCCCCGGCGCAGCATCCAGCTGACGCCGTCCACGTAGCGGCCGGTCATGCGGTGGAACCAGTCGTTGAACCAGTGGAAGAAGCGGCCCGGCTGCTTGTGCTCGCGCTTGAGTATCAGAACGCACAGGCTGGGGGTGAGGGTCAGCGCGACGAGGCCCGAAATCACCACCGCGATCGAGATCGTTACCGCGAACTGGCGGTAGAGCTCGCCGGTCAGGCCGCCGAGGAAGGCGATCGGCACGAACACGGCGCACAGGGTCAGCACGATCGCGATGATGGGGCTGGTGACTTCCTTCATCGCCTTGATCGCCGCCTCGCGCGCCTGGAGATGCTCCTCGTGCATGATGCGCTCGACGTTTTCCAGCACCACGATGGCGTCGTCCACCACGATGCCGATGGCGAGCACCATGCCGAACAGCGTCAGCGTGTTGATCGAATAGCCGAGCAGGATGAGCCCCGCGAAGGTGCCGATCAGCGACACCGGCACCGCCGCGAACGGGATGAGCGTCGCCCGCCAGTTCTGCAGGAACAGGTACACCACCAGGAATACCAGCGCCATGGCTTCGAGCAGCGTGATCACGACCTCGCGGATCGAGACCTTGACGAAGCGCGTGGTGTCGTACACCACCGTGTGCTCGAACCCCGGCGGGAAGGCCTGCTTCAGCCGCGTCATTTCCGCCGACACGCGGTCCGCGGTGGCCAGCGCATTGGCGCCGGGCTGGAGGAAGATGCCCACCAGCGTCGCCGTCTTGCCGTTGACGCGCCCGATGAACTCGTAGTCCTTGGATCCGAGCTCGACGCGCGCCACGTCCTTCAGGCGGAGGATCGAACCGTCGGGGTTCGCCCGCACCACGATGTTTTCGAATTCCACGGGCTCCGACAGCCGCCCCTTGGTGGTGATGGTGTAGACCAGCTCCTGCGGCCCGCCGGTCGGCGACTGCCCGATCTTGCCGGCGGCAAACTGGGCGTTCTGCTCGTTCAGCGCGCGCACCAGGTCGGAAGGGGAGAGCTTCAACTGCGCAAGGCGGTCGGGGCGCACCCAGATGCGCATCGCATAATCCTTGGCGCCGAAGATCTGCACGTTGGTCGTGCCGGGTATGCGCTTCAGTGCATCGAGCACGTTCAGCGTGACGTAATTCGAGGTGAACAGGTCGTCGCGGCTGCCGTCGGGCGAGCTGAACGCAATCACCTGCAGGAACGAGGACGACCCCTTCTCGACCGTGACGCCCTGGCGCCGCACCTCCTGCGGCAGCCGCGGCTCTGCCTGCTTCACGCGGTTGTTGACGTTGAGCGCGGCGGTGTCTACATCGGATCCAATCTCGAAGGTCACCTGGATCTCGACCACGCCGCTCGAAGTCGAGGTCGAGCTCATGTAGAGCATGTTCTCGACGCCGTTGATCTGGTTCTCGAGCGGCGAGGCCACCGTCTGTTCGAGCACCTGGGCGGAGGCGCCGGGATAGACGGCGCGCACGGTGACCACGGGCGGCGCGATTTCGGGGTATTGCGCGATCGGCAGCACGCGCATCGCGGCGAGACCCGCGATGACGATGAAGATCGAGAGCACGGCCGCGAAGATCGGCCGGTCGATGAAGAAGCGTGAAATCATATGTGGCCGCCCCTATTTCTTCTTCTCTGCCTGCGCTTTTTTATCCGCCGGCGCCTTCTTTTCCGCGGGCGCCGAGGGGGCGGCCGCATCAGCGATCTTCACCGGCGCGCCCGGGCCGATCTTCATCACGCCGTCCACTATGACCTTGTCGCCGGGCTTGAGGCCGTTGTTGATGACCCAGCCGTCGCTGGTCCAGTCGCCGACCTCGAGCGGGCGCGGTTCCGCCTTGCCCTCGGCGTTGACGATGTAGGCGAACTTGCCCTTGGGGCTTTCCAGCACCGCGCGCTGCGGCACCACGATCGCGCCGGGACGCATCGCGCCTTGAAGGACGACGCGGGCGAATTCCCCCGGGCGCAGCAGGTTGCCCGGGTTGGCGATCTCGGCGCGCGCCTCGCTGGTGCCGGTCTGCGCGTTGACGCGCACGTCGGCGAAGCTCAACAGGCCGCTCCTGCCGTAGATGGTGCCGTCGGACAGCTTGACCGTGGCCTTGAAACGCCCGCCTTCCGGGATTTTCAGGCGGCCGGCCTCGACGTCGCGGCGCATCGCCAGGAACTCGCGGTCGGGTATGCCAAAGATCACGTACATCGGGTCGGTCTGCGTGACGGTGGTGAGCAGCACGTTGGGGCCGGATACGAGCGCCCCTTCGGAAGCGACCGCCCGGCTCGAGATGCCCGAGATCGGCGATTCCACCCGCGTGTATTCGAGGTTCAGCTTCGCTTCCGCCACCCGCGCGCGGGCGCTTTTCACCTCCGCTTCGACGATCTGCTCGGCAGAGACGGCGTCGTCCAGCTCCTTCTGGCTCGCTGCCCTGGCCTCGATCACGGGCTTCAGCCGCGCGCTCTCGCGCTTGGCCTGCGCGAAACGCGCTTCCGCGACCCCCAGATCGGCTTCCGCGCGGGCGAGGGCGATCTGAAAAGGGGCGGGGTCGATGGTGAAGAGCGATTCGCCCTGCCTGACGGCGGCGCCTTCCTTGTAGTTGCGTTTCAGCAGGATACCCGTCACGCGCGCGCGCACCTCGACTTCGCGATAGCCCGCGGTCTGCGCGACGTATTCATAGGTGACCGGCACGTCCCTGGGTTCGACGCTGGCGATTGCGACCACGGCTGGCGGAAAGCCGCCCGGGGGGCCGCCTGCCGGCTTGCAGCCCGCGGCGAGCAGCGCCAGGGCCGCAGTTAAGACGGCAGGCAGCGCGACGCGCCAGCCATGCGGTGGAAGGAGGGAGAGCGGTTTCATCATAGTGTCAGCCCCTATATCCGGCGCGGGACGGAACCGTCCGGCGTTCGGCGCGCGTTGCTTCTTGCAGAAAGCCGGCAGTTTACATACAATCACGAATGTATGTAAAGAAAAGATTTATGACAAGCGGTTTATGGCCACCCGCCGCTTTCAGTTCGGGCAATGGAGAACCGCTTAGTGGTACGACGCACCAAGGACGAAGCGCAGGAAACGCGTAACCGCATCCTCGACGCCGCCGAACACCTGTTCAGCGAGCGCGGGGTTTCGCGCACTTCGCTCGAGGACATCGCCCAGGCCGCGGGCGTGACGCGAGGCGCGATCTACTGGCATTTCAAGGACAAGAGCGAGCTGTTCGCGGCCATGGTGAACCGCGTGACGCTGCCGATGGAAGCCATGGTGGCGCGCAGCAGCGACGATTCCGTCGAGGACCCGCTGGCCTCGCTCAAGGCGTGCGCCGTGACCGCGTTGAAACGCACGGCGACCGACCCGCAGGTTCAGCGCGTGTTCGACGTGGTCACCCACAAGTGCGAGTACCTGGGCGAGATGGCGGGCGTGTACGGGCGGATCAGCAGCATCCAGAAGGGTTGCGTGGACCGTTCGGAGCAGGCGATACGCAATGCCATCAAGCGCGGCCTGCTGCCCGCGCACGTGAACCCGCGGCTTGCGGCCGTCGGTCTCGATGCCATGATCTTCGGACTGATCTCCAACTGGCTCGCCAACCCCGGCTACCTCCCGCTCGAGCGGCAGGCCGAAGCAATGATCGATCTCTACCTGGATGGCTTGCGGGGCCGTTCCGTCAGGCGCGCGCGCGCCGCGCGTTCTCCGCGCAAGGTTCCCGCCCGGCGGCATACCCGCGTCGCCTAGCCGGCGCGAACCTGTCCTGACCGGAATAAAGGGCTGCGTCAGGCTGTAACTTGCCAACTTTCGGGCTTTGGCCTAGCCTCTTGGCTCCTTTTTTCCCGTTCGTTACAACCTGCCATCCGGAGGACAACCATGAACGACATGATCCGCGAGGACCTGCTCGCCCTCGTTACCAACAGAGAAACGCTGACCCGCCGCGAGTTCGTGGCGGGCTCGCTTGCCGCCGGCTTCGCGCTGGCGGTGCAGCCGGTCTGCGCCCAGACCATGATCGTGACCGACACCGCCGGCCTCTCGGCCGGTGAAGTCCAGATTCCCGTCGGGGGCGGCCATATCCCCGCCTACATGGCGATGCCGAACCAGGGCCAGGCATTCCCCACGATACTGGTGGTGCAGGAAATCTTCGGCGTGCACGAGCACATCAAGGACGTCTGCCGCCGCTTTGCCAAGCTCGGCTATCTGGCGATCGCGCCCGAGCTGTATTACCGCCAGGGCGACGTGTCGAAGCTCAAGGACAACAAGGAGATCTTCGCCCAGGTCGTGAGCAAGGTTTCCGACGACCAAGTGATGGGCGACCTCGACGCCGCCGTCGCGTGGGCCGCCGAATCGGGCTTCGGCGATACCAGGCGGCTCGGCATCACCGGCTTCTGCTGGGGCGGGCGCATCACCTGGCTCTATACAGCGCACAATCCGAACGTGAAAGCGGGCGTGGCGTGGTACGGCCGGCTGGTGGGCGACAAGAACGCGATGAATCCGTCGCACCCGATCGACGTGGTGGGGAAAATCAACGCACCGGTGCTGGGGCTTTATGGCGCCGCCGATGCAGGCATTCCCGTACATACGGTGGAAAAGATGCGTGAAGCGCTCAAGGCCGCCGGCAAGAGAGCCGAGTTCATGATTTATCCTGACACGCCGCACGCTTTCCATGCCGACTACCGTCCGAGCTATCGCAAGGACCAGGCCGCCGACGGCTGGAAGCGCGCGGTGGCGTGGTTCAAGAAGCATGGTGTTGCGTGACGTGGTGAAGCGTGACGCGATGGGTCGTGACATGATGAATCGTGACTGGTGAAAACCGGGCGAGATGGCCCGGCGGCCCATTACTCATCACCCATCACCAAAACAAACGGCGGGCCCAGGCCTGCCGTTTGTTTTTTGGCGTAGCATAAGTGCGGCGTCACAACGCAAGGGGGAGGCTCCATGCAAGCACTGTGCAATCTGGCGAAGACCTACGCACCGCTCGCCGGCCGCTTCCTGATTACCTTCATCTTCCTGAGGTCGGCATACGGGAAGATGATCGAGTTCACGGCGGTCGCGGGCATGATGGCGAAGAAGGGGATGCCGTTCTCGGAAGTGTTCCTGGTCGGCGCGATCGCGTTCGAGATCGTGGGGGGCTTGATGATCCTGTTCGGCTGGCACGCTCGCATCGGCGCGCTGCTGCTCGCGATCTTCCTCGTGCCTGCGACGCTGATCTTCCATAATTTCTGGGCCGTGGACCCGGCGCAACTGACGAACCAGTTGAATCATTTCATGAAGAACCTCTCGATCCTCGGGGCGCTCGTCTTCATCATCGGCATGGGTTCCGGGCCGCTGAGCCTCAAGGAGGAAGGCGAATCGCCGGGCGAGCATTGAAGCCGCGTCAGACCGCCGCGCGCATCGCGCGGCGGATGGAGGAGATCGAGCCGTTCCACGTGATGGAGTTGCTCGCCCGCGCGCGCGAACTGGAGGCGCAGGGCCGCTCCATTATCCACATGGAGATCGGCGAGCCGGATTTCCCGACACCGGAGCCGGTGCTCCGCGCCGGCATGAGGGCGCTGGAGAAAGGCGAGCTGTACTACACGCCCACCCCCGGGCTGCCGCAATTGCGGGAAGCGATCGCCGGCTACTACCGCTCGCGCTATGGAGTCGAGGTTTCCCCTTCGCGCATCCTCGTCACCACCGGCTCTTCCGCGGCATTGATGCTGGCCTGCACGGTGCTCGTCAACCCCGGCGACGAAGTGCTGCTGGCCGATCCCGGCTATCCGGCCAACCGCC